>CAZXWM010000384.1:0-3774 GCA_964644215.1 uncultured Phormidium sp. | reverse complement strand
AACCGGTCGCACCCACCAAATTCGCGTCCACAGTGCCTCCATCGGGCATCCGATTGTAGCTGACCCCCTCTACGGTTCCGGTCGTTCTCTAGGCGTCAACCTACCCGGCCAAGCCCTCCACGCCTGGAAACTGACCCTAGAACATCCCCAATCAGGGGATACCATCGAGGCGATCGCCCCCCTCCCCCCCCACCTCAAAACACTCCTACAAGTCCTCAAACGCCGCCGCTAAAGCCCCCCTGTTCCCTGTTCCCAGTTCCGAAGTTCCCTGTTCCCTGTTCCCTAAAAAAAAGCGACCAACAACCACCCATTTCTGAGCAATCATCAGTCGCTGTCACAACGGCTAGACAATAACCGTTAGACCAGCCTAGCGACGGGGAACCGCAGCCAAGTAGTTCAAGTTTTGCAGAGACGGACGAGGTGCCGACGGTTGTCCCGAAGACACAGCCCGCGCCATGCCGAGGAACCGTTCGGGATTGCCCTCGGTGGGTTGCTTCTCTTGAGGACGGAAGCGACGCACAGCATTCTGCCAAACAATCTGAGGGAAGCCCAGTTGATTGCGGTGGTACATACCATACCGGGGCGTTTTCAGATTAAAGGGCGTTTCACCCATAGCCCGTTGAGGCAGATTGCGACGGCGTTGGAAGGGAACAATCGTATCGCCGAAGTTTTCCAGGTATTCGTCGCTGTTGAGCAGTTCATCAACAAAGCCTTCAACACCCTTGTTGGCGATGACAATCGACCAAGCGATTTTCTCACGCTCGCTGTAGACATCCCGTCCGAGAACCCGTTGCACACAGAGTTCAGCAAACCGGTAGTTGCTGTTAGGCTCAAAGTTACGACGGCGGAACGGGTCCGACAGCAGCAAACCGCGAATGAACTGACGCATGGTGATGCGTTCGTCTTTGAGTTGAGACTCTAAGAAGGTCTGGCGGTTGCTTTTGAGGATTTGGTGTTCGCTATAAATCTGACGGTACGCCGCCCAGATGAACTCATCAATATCCGACCCTGTGGGCAGATTCTCGGTATCGAACACATAGGGTTCTTCGTCGCCGGGAACGACGTATCCCGCGACACGCACGTTCTGGCTTTTCGGCGTGTAACTAAGTAAGGGAAGTGCCACGTTAATATCTCCGTTAGCTTAAAGGGTTTGCTATTTGTGGACTAGTCAACCTTTAGATTAGGGGATTGACTTCAACCGAGTCCCATTTTTATGAACGTCAGCAACAATTTTTAACACTCAACGTAAAGAAAATTTACGATTTGCGGGTTGGGCTTGTCAGGCGATCGCCTTTCCCCATCTACCGGCCCTCTACCAGCCCAACAACGAATAAAAGCTCTGACTGGCCTCATCTCCAGCCTCGGGGATACCGCTCATGTCGGGATTAGAGGTCTCAACCCGACTTTCGGTGCAAAAGGTGGCCGTATTGAAGCCGCCAAACCGTTTCACCGTACTCGTGCGCATCCGCACCCCCGGACTGGGAAACCAAAACCGCTCGACGGAACTCATGGTTTCATACTCTGTAATCAAACTCATTCCTCCGTCATCATCGAGTTCATATCGCCCAGCCACCGGAACCTTCTCCGCATAGCCCCGTTCGCGCAACATCTTACCCTGACGGGGATTGTCCGCATCCGGCACAATGGCGAACACCGTTGAGCCGGCATGGTTTTCGTCATTGTCACGATCCCACTGCATAGAACCATTCCAGCGGACAAAAGCGCCCCCGGAAGCGGTTTTGGGGTCGATTTCATACATTTGGCAAATGTCGACCACGCGGGGATCGTCGGGGGGGAGGGTTTCGACGAAAATCTCTGATCCGCCCAACTCTGCACGACGGAAGGGCAGATGATGGGTGGTTCGTTGAGAATGCCAGGTTCCGGCACTCTGCTGAAAGAACTCCATCGCGTCAGCGGGAATCACTTGGCTGGTTTGTGTCATGGTGGGCTGAGTCTCCAATACTTTTATAATGAGTGACTACAATGAGCAACAATTTCGCGACAATTTCTTTGATGTTCCCTCATGGTTGACGATCGCGGGGACGTCCCGCAAGAGGAGACCGGCGATCGCCCCCAAACTTGACGACTCGATAACGATTCTTCGATAATCAGCCCCATAGTTATTCCCAAAGTTCCCCTACCTTAATCATCAGCGCCTCCCTATGACCTCCACCTCTGCCAATCCGTCGAAGAATCAGTCGAATAAACCCGCCTGGGCCGGCGATGACTGGCTCTCTCGCCTCGTCAACCGACTCATCGCTACACCGCTGTTGTATCGGCTGATGAAACAGCAAGCACGACGGGTTTTGATTAAAACCGCCGAGAAAAACGGCGTTCGGTGGCGCGATCGCGTCGCTGAACTCGATACCGATGACCTGAAAGCCAGCTTAAACACCATCACCAACCCCGATCTAACCTATCCCGACTATTACCAAGTTCCTTTCCATGCCTACGATGCCGGGAATCTCTGCTGGTTGGCCGCCCTAGAAGCCGAACCCGCCACCCAATCGATGGCCTTACGGGTTTGGAAAGATGAAGCCCTCAGCCCTGATGTGGCCCAACAGCGACTGCGGCACTCCTTCTTCGAGGCGATCGCCCCTTATCTCCCCGAAACCGTCGAAAATGCCCTCGATGTCGGCTGTTCCATCGGCATATCCACAGAATTTCTCCATCAATACCTACAACAGCGACAATCCCAGCCCCTTCGCACCGTCGGCTTAGACTTATCCCCCCATATGTTAGCCGTTGCCCAACGGCGAGACCAAAGCCAGCAGATTAGTCAATGGGTTCACGGAAACGCCGAAGCCACCGACTTTCCCGATCATAGTTTTGACGTGATTACCCTACAGTTCGTCCTCCACGAACTGCCCCGTCAGGCAACCACCGCCATTTTCCAAGAAATGCGCCGCCTATTGCGTCCCGGTGGACTCCTGGCCATTGTGGACAACAATCCTAAATCTTCAGTGATTCAGAATTTGCCCCCAGCGTTATTCGTGCTGATGAAAAGTACCGAGCCGTGGAGCGACGATTACTATACCTTTAACGTCGAAGAGACCCTAAACCAAGTCGGCTTGAGCCATATCGAGACCATTCCCACCGATCCGCGCCACCGAACCATCATCGCTCGTCAAGTGGATTGAACGTGAATTGACGGGATGCCTCAACAGCGTCTATGATAAAAGGCTGCAACGTAACGAGGCAGCTATGAAGGGTCAACAAATCATTCAGGCGATCGAATCTGAGTATCTCAAATCCGATCTCCCCAAACTCTATGTCGGCGACACCATCCGCGTCGGTGTCGTCATCCAAGAAGGCGGTAAAGAGCGGGTTCAGCCCTACGAAGGGACCATTATCGCCATGCGTAATGGCGGCATTAACGAAACCATCACCGTTCGCCGTGTCTTTCAAGGCGTTGGCGTTGAACGGGTGTTCCTACTCCATTCCCCGAGAGTCAGTTATATAAACGTCGTCCGTCGCGGTAAAGCCCGTCGGGCCAAACTGTACTATCTGCGCGATCGCGTCGGGAAAGCCACCCGCCTCAAACAGCGTTTCGATCGCCCCATCGCCAAAGCGCGTAAATAAGTTTAACCGGGTGCGATCGAGGGGACGACTGGTGAGTTTCAACCCGAAACTCAAAAAAAAATTGCCAAATCGTTCCCAAGCGCCCCCCACTCGTGATAGAATCATAGGGAAGAGGTTCAACGTCTGAACCAGACGAGATGCGCTCTTAGTTCAGTTGGTAGAACGCAGGTCTCCAAAACCTGATGTCGGGGG
>CAZXWM010000383.1:2388-3782 GCA_964644215.1 uncultured Phormidium sp. | reverse complement strand
TCAAAGAAAACCCATCGTCTCCCGGCATCACTAAATCCGTCAAAATCAAGTCTGGCTGAGTCTCCAACGCGCGATCATATCCTTCATTCCCGCCTGCGGCCACCAGTACCCGAAACCCCAACGGCTCCAATAAACATTGGATGACCTCACAATTTTCCTGCTTATCATCCACCACTAAAAGAGTCTGTTCCCGGCCAGCATAGCCCAAAATATGACCATATCGTGCCACCGATTGCGCCGACCAATCCTGAGCTAACGCTAAAACGAGATCAAAGAAAAAGGTACTCCCCTGATTCACCTGACTCTGAACCTGAATCTCACTCCCCATTAAGTGGACAATCTTTTGAGAAATGGCTAACCCCAAGCCAGTTCCTTCTGCCATTTGGGATGCCTTACCAACTTGCTCAAACGGCTTAAAGATGCGAGTAATCTGCTCTTGGCTCATCCCCACGCCGGTATCCTGAATCTTAAAGCGAACTCTCACCTTCTGCTCTAAATGCTCAATCACAGCCACCTCAAAGGTAACTTGACCAACCTCTGTATATTTGACGGCATTGCCCAAAAGATTAATTAGAACTTGCCGTAAGCGTTTTTCGTCGGCACAAACTGCCTCAGGAATTGGGGTAATCACCTGATACCTCCAGTTCAAGCCTTTCGGGGCTGCTTTGATTTGACAAATTCCTGATACACCTGTTAGAAATGCTGGAAAATGGAACTCTAACGGATGAAGTTCCATTTTTTGAGCTTCAATTTTTGACAAGTCGAGAATATCATTAATTAAGGTCAGCAAATGAGAGCCACATTGATGGATAATTGTAATCCCTTGACGTTGTTCTTCGCTATGAGGATTTCGTTTTAGGATTTGTGCATAGCCGAGAATGCCATTGAGAGGGGTTCGCAATTCATGACTCATATTAGCCAGGAATTCGCTCTTAGCTCGGTTGGCGCGATCGGCGGCTTCTCGGGCTTGTTCGAGAGCTTGTTCGGCGGCTTTGCGATCGCTAATATCTGTAGCCACTCTCAACAGATAACAGTCTGATTCAGCATTTAACCCTTGAACAATTAGAGGTTTTTCTAGGCAATATAACCAATGAGTTTCTCCTTGAGCATTGGTCAAGACATCTTCGTAGGCGCGAACATCATTGAGTACGGGATCTTTCGCTGAGGTTGTCTGATCTGGCGTCAATTGACTCGCTAAAGACCCAAGCTCAAATGTTGATTCCAGGTCATAGGGACTTGAGCCGACTAATGCTTCGACGGAAGTTCCATAAAATTCCGCTAGGCTGCGGTTGGCTAAGACGAAACGATTGTCAAGATCTCGAACCTCAATTAAACTAGGATTCGTGTCAATTACGTTGCGCAAAAAGGTTTGTTGCCGCGAGAGATTCAGTTGA
>CAZXWM010000383.1:0-2378 GCA_964644215.1 uncultured Phormidium sp. | reverse complement strand
TCTCTTTGAGAGATGCCGTCCGTTCAGCGACTCGATCTTCGAGTTGTTGGTTGTATTCTTGCAGTTGCCGTTGGGCAGCCATCCGTTCTTGCACGAGGCCACAGAGAACCAGGGTACTTAGGGCAATGACACTAATAAAAGACTGTAAGAGGACGAGAGATAATGCTACCGAAGGACGGGCAAAGGTTCCCACACCCTGAGCGGTTCCCATGATAGCAATGGCAGTCACAATCGTCACGAGGGTCGTGGCCTCGCGCCAGCCGAACCGAAAAGCTATCCATCCCAACAAAGGAAGAAGACTATATTCAATGGGATAGTCTCGGAAGAAGGCCACATAGGCAACCACCACCGCCAGAAAGGTGATGAGACTTAGTTGACTAATCGTATGCAGTTGGTATCGTTGGGCAGTGCAGCGATCGCCCCAGGAGAGGATCATCGGCGTAATCACTAAAATACCGGTTCCATTACTTGTCAACCAAGTTTTCCATAACGGGATCACCTTTTCCCAGGGTAAGTCTCCGAGAACAATTAGGGTAATCGTGGCTGACGTGGCACTAAACATCGCCGGAATCGTTGCCACCACGCCAATGAAAATCAGGACATCCCGTAGGTTTTTAAATCCAGGGGAACATTGGCTATAGCGGCGCAGCAAGTAGATACCCAGCCAAAATTCTAAGAGTTGAATGATGATCATCATCGTCCAAAGCCAGAATTGGTCTGGCATGGTGAGATAGCGATGAACATTGAAGACTAGAACTCCGAGAATAAGTCCGGGCCAGGCTTGATTGCCCCAAATCGCTAGGATGGCGATCGCCAGTCCAGTCCCAACCCAAACCGGTGCGCCTACATTCGGAGATAGGGTTAAAAAACTCAAGTTTATGGTTAACGTTTGATAGAAAATAGCCGTAATCCCCAGGGTCAGGATTATCTTCCGACTGGAGATTTTAAAGCCTAAAAAGTCAGCCATGATAGTTCAGAAATAGAGTGAGAACTGTAGCAAGGAATACAAATATAATCGTAGAAATACAGTCTAGGAATTTAGGCTGGGGCAAGGTTACTACGATTACCATCTTGTACTTTAAGTTGGAGTTTCCAATCAAGATGCTCGGATTGTACCATCATAAGTAACCCTTGAAATACGACTAGCAAATCTAATGAAATATTCATTAAACAAGCAATAGATTGCTGACTCACAAATCCCCTATCCCGAACTAAGCAGAAACCTCAAGACCGGCAACCATTCCCAATCTTGCAGAGTTAGAATGGATGCGATTACTAAAGACCCCCTCTAGCCAGAGGTGTCTTTATCATTCATGTCCCGATCGCGTTCAGCAAGACTCAACCATCAATGACAAATGCCTTTAAAGCTTGTATTCTCTGGCTAATTCTCTGTTTGGGAAGTTTTTGGCTGACCCTAAAGCAGCCAGCACTCTCACACCCCCCATCACAGAGCTTGTCACAACCCCTGTCACATGACCAAAACCTGAGAGAACATCCTCCCATGGCCGTCGAAGACACTGGCGAGACGGTCAGTGACCCCGGCTTAGACTACTATCAACGGGGAGACTATGTCCGAGCGATCGCCCAGTGGCAACAGGCCTTAGCACAACCGCAAACTCGCAACACCCAGATCAGATTACATCGGAACCTAGCCAATGCTTACCAACGACTCGGCAGCGCCCCAGCTGAGGCAATTTTTCACTGGGATCAGGTCTTAGATCTAGCCCAACCCAGTCCCAATCAAAATTCCAGGTTATCCTCCCAACAGCAAGCTCAAATCCAGGTCGAACAAGCACAACTGTATGATGCCATGGGACAGCATCAACGGGCCATTGACTTGCTGCAAGAAGCTCTCATCGTCCTAGACGGCGATCGCCCTAGTGAACTGGCCGCTCTCGGAGCCTTGGGAAACGCCTATTCTGCCCTAGGACGCTATCAAGAGGCGATCGTTGCCCATGAAACCAGCCTCAGTTATGCCCAAGCCTTAAACCAGCCCCAAGCTATCGCCACCGCCCTGAGTAACCTGGCCAACACCCATAGTTTCCGAGCGCGTCGCGCCCAGTACCAAGAAGAAATCGCCCGCGATGAGGGTGAAGAGGCAGAAGCTCAACGGGCCTTGGCCCAATTTGAACAGGATCGCCAAGCGGTTCATCGTCTTCTCCAGCAAAGTCTTAGTCTCGGGGAAGAGGTGGGTGGATTCAGCCAAGTCCGCAGTCTTCTCAATGCTCATCGTCTATTGCACGAGTTTTTCTCTGAGGACCAAGGCCGTTTAGATCAGATCCGCGATGCGATCGAACCCCTCTTATCTGCCTTACCCTCATCACGCCATAAAGTCTTTGCCCTGATTTACCTGGCCCAGCAGCAACCAAACGCCGAGA
>CAZXWM010000382.1:0-3788 GCA_964644215.1 uncultured Phormidium sp. | reverse complement strand
GACCGGGGGGACGACGCAGCAGCAGGGACATTTGACGGTAGGCCTGGGCCTGCTTGGTCAGGTCATCGTAAACTACCAGGGTGGCTTTGCCCTTGTACATGAAGTACTCAGCCAGGGCGGCACCAGTGTAGGGAGCCAGGTACTGCAGCGGAGCCGGGTCGTTGGCGTTCGCGGCCACGACAATGGTGTAGTCCAGAGCGCCACGTTCCCGCAGGACGTCTACCACCTGAGCGACGGAGGAAGCCTTCTGACCAACAGCCACGTAAACGCAGACCACGTCCTCGGATTTCTGGTTGAGGATGGTGTCGATGGCGATCGCCGTTTTTCCGGTTTGACGGTCACCAATAATCAATTCCCGCTGACCGCGACCGATGGGAATCATGGCATCAATGGAGGTAATCCCAGTTTGCAGAGGTTCGCAAACGGACTTCCGTTCAATAATCCCCGGTGCGCCGGATTCAATGAGGCGAGTTTCATTGGTTTGGAGGTCACCTTTACCATCGATGGGACGACCTAAAGCGTCCACCACCCGACCCACGAGGGCTTCGCCAACGGGAACTTGAGCAATTTTGCCGGTGGAGGTGACGGAGGAGCCTTCTTGGATGTCGCGGCCTTCACCCATTAAGACGACTCCGACGTTATCTTCTTCGAGGTTGAGGGCGATGCCAACGGTTCCATCTTCAAATTCGAGGAGTTCACCGGCCATGGCTTGTTCTAAGCCATAGACGCGGGCAATTCCGTCGCCAACTTGAAGCACGGTTCCCACATTGGAGACTTTGACATCCTGGTCGTAGTCTTCAATCTGCTTCTGAATGATGCTGCTAATTTCGTCTGGTCTGATAGCTACCATAATCTTGTCTCGCTGTTGAACGCTTCTTGGATAACAATGTGATGAGGAAAATTGGCCCGCCCTAGTTTTGGCCCTGGCTGCGGTGTGGTTCTAGCTGAGGCTCAAGGCTAGACGGCGCAGTTGACCTCGCAAGCTCACATCTAAAACTTGAGATCCCACGCGAATGATGACCCCACCGATGAGATCTCGATCAACTTGGATGTCTAATTCGACATCGTTGGCGTTGGTGAATCCTTTGACGCGATCGCAAATCTGCTCTTTTTGAGCGTCATTGAGTTCGACGGCTGAGGTCACTTGTGCTAGGGCAATGTTTTTCAGTTGCCGCAGTAGGTCCTGATACTGAGCGCAAACATCTCCTAGGAAGAGAATGCGACCGCGATCGGTCAATAGGCGCAGGAAGCGAAAGGTGTAGTCATGCACCTTTCCTTCGAGCAGTTGCGTCAATACGGCTTTTTTGCTGGGGGGTTTGATAATGGGGTTGGTGATAAACTGACGCAGTTCCTCGGAACTTTTGAGGAGTTCGAGGATTTGAGCCACGTCGTCGCCAATGGTATCGACTAAATCCTGTTCAGTGGCGATCGCCATCAACGCCTGTGCATATGGCTCAACAATTTCTGCGGTTGCCATGTGTCCTGTCATCGCTGACCTCCTATTTGGCTAATGCTGCGATCGATAATTGTTTGTTGGTCTTCGTCGTTGAGGCGATCGCGCAAGTACTTCTGAGCCTCTTCAACGGCCAGACTCACGGCCCGTTGACGCAGTTGAGCCATGGCGCGGCTTTCATCCGACTGAAGCTCCTGAGCCGAGGAGGTTTTCAATCGTTCGATTTCAGCGCGAGTCTCGTCGAGAATTTGGCTTTTGACGGTCTCAGACCGTTCTCTTGCCTCTGCTAGAATACGCTCAGCCTGGGCCTGCGCCTGTTCGAGATTAGCTTGAGCCGTTTTCAGGTCGGCCTCAGCCTGGCTCGCTTTCTGCTCAGCTTCTTTAATGTCCGTTTCAATGGTGTTGCGGCGTTCACTGAGGATTTTGCCTAGGAAGCCCCGACCGAAGTAGTACAGTACACCAATGACAATGATGAGGTTGATCAGGTTGCTGCCGAATAGGTCTGGATTAAACGCAAAACCTCCTTCGGCCTCAGCCAGCCACACAAAAGTCTCCATGATTCTTAAACCCTAATCGCTTAAATGTTACCTTGCCGATCCAGCGAGGCTGTCCCCCATTGGATCTCGAAATCGAGACACCCACTGATTGCACAGTCTGTGACTCGTGACTAGCTCGTTAACGTTTGACGAGTTCAGAACCGAGGATTTTTTCGAGGATTTGTCGACTGAGGGCATTTACCTGCTGATCAATCTGAGCAAACGCGGCTTGTTTTTGCTGTTCAATTTCAGCCGCCGCTTGTTCTCGTTCCTCATTAGCTTGACGCTGTGCTTCCGCAATTTCAGCATCGGCCGTTTGATTCGCTTCTGCTCGAGCCGCGTTAATAATTTCTTGAGCCTTTCTACGACTTGAGGCGAGTTCTTGCTCGTACTTCGCCTGTTTGTCTTGAATCTCTTTCAGACGGGTTTGGGCGCTCTGATTTTTGTTGCGGATATAGTCATCTCGGTCATCAAGGGATTTTGTCAACGGTTTATAGAACACCGCGTTGAGAATCCCGACCAAAATCATGAACTGAACGGCCATCAGAGGCAAGGTTGCGTCGAATGCAAACAACCCGCTCTCTTGAGTGGCTTCAGTTGCCAGTACGATTGTCCAATGCATAGTTTTAGGTTTGTCCTTACCCTCCTTGTATTGCGTAGGGGGTCAGAATCGCTGTTCCTTGAAATAACTTCACTGAACTGGCTCTAAACCCCCTATCGTCAGAAAACTGATTAAGCGAAGGGGTTAGCAAACAGCAGCACCAGAGCAACCACCAAACCATAAATGGTCAGTGCTTCCATGAATGCCAAGCTCAGCAGCAAGGTTCCGCGAATTTTTCCTTCTGCTTCGGGTTGACGAGCAATCCCTTCGAGAGCTTGTCCAGCTGCATTACCTTGACCGAGTCCGGGTCCGATTGCAGCGAGTCCTACTGCGAGAGCAGCAGCGATAACAGAGGCAGCAGCCGTTAAAGAATCCATTGTTTACTCCTTATTTCAGTCTAAATTAAACGTGAAACGACAAAAAATTGTCGAATGTTTGTGGTCTTGAGAGCCAGGCTGAGTTTTACCCAGAGGGATAAACCCAACGGCCTCGGTTAATTTTGTGGGGGAGTCGTGTCTTGCCGTCAACCCCCACGGGAACGCCAGCGATGAACTAATCGTGGTCGCCGTGTCCCTCCATTGCTTCGCCAATATAGGCAGCCGCAAGCGTGGCGAAAATCAACGCCTGAATGGCACTGGTAAATAATCCCAGTAGCATTACGGGTAGTGGCACGAACAGCGGCACCAACAGAACCAAAACCGCTACCACTAATTCGTCCGCTAAGATGTTACCAAAGAGACGGAAACTCAGGGAGAGGGGTTTGGTAAAATCTTCCAGAATGTTAATCGGAAGTAGGATCGGCGTTGGCTCAATGTAGCGGGCGAAGTAGCCCAGCCCGCGTTTGCTGAACCCAGCGTAGAAATACGCCAGGGAGGTCAGGAGTGCCAAGGCCACTGTTGTGTTGATATCGTTGGTGGGGGCCGCTAGTTCACTTGCGGGTAGCTCGATGAGCTTCCAGGGAACAAGCGCCCCAGACCAGTTTGACACGAAAATGAATAAAAATAACGTCCCCACGAAAGGAACCCAGGGGCGATACTCTTTTTCTCCAATTTGGGTTTTAGCCAAATCCCGGATAAATTCCAGGGCGTACTCCATGAAATTCTGAAGTCCGCTGGGAACCCGTTGCAGGTTGCGGGTTGCTAAAATTGAAACGATCGCCAACAGGGCGATCACGAACCAAGAGGTCAGAAAAACTTGT
>CAZXWM010000381.1:0-3827 GCA_964644215.1 uncultured Phormidium sp. | reverse complement strand
TACGCCTCTTGCCAGAAGAGGGCGACCATAAAGGTACGCCCCTACGCCTCTTGCCAGAAGAGGGCGACCATAAAGGTACGCCCCTACGCCTCTTGCCAGAAGAGGGCGACCATAAAGGTACGCCCCTACGCCTCTTGCCTCAATACCCCAACAACGCATTCCAAGTCATCGGCCCAACCACCCCATCAACCGTGAGGCCCGAACCAGACTGGAAGCGTTCTACGGCCGTAATCGTCGAAGATTGATAGATTCCGTCAATCTCCCCCTGATAGATGCCTAAATCTTGTAAGAGGAGTTGCAGTTCCACCACAGCCGAACCCTCATCGCCGAGAGAGAGTACCGGTAAATTACGACTCGGTGGGGTTGCGACAGAGTTGGCTGGCCTAGCCGTGTTCGCCGTATCAGGGGCGGGGAGCCATTGATTAGAACTAGCGGTATCGGGGCGAGTTCCTTGGGGCAAGGGTTCATAGACAGGAGTGGTAACACCGCCGAGGGGAAGCGTCGGAAACAGGCGATTCCAGGTCTGAATGCCAACGACCCCGTCCGCGTCAATTCCGGCGGCTTGCTGGAAGGCTGAGACGGCTCTGGCGGTCTGTTGGCCATACTCCCCTGTCACTGCCCCTTGATAGAATCCCATCAGTTGCAACATGGCTTGTAATTCCCGCACTTGAGACCCGTCGCTGCCCACTCGCAATAGGGGCCGAGTCAGGTTGAGATCCAGAGAACCTTGAGAGAGTTGAACCGATGCGTCGGTTTGGGGTTTTGTCCAAGCAACCTCGGGGCTGGCGATCGCACTGGCCACAATCAAACCCATGAGGAGACGGTGAGACAGATGTGGGTGATGCAAGACGAGCTTTGGCATAACAAGGAACTCCCAACAGATTGGCCAACGGTGGATTCAGAGGCTTCGACTGGGTGATCGGCACAGTCAGACTTCGATCCACATTGACATTTTGACATAGGTTTTGACATCGGTTGGGACAGAGGGATTGAGAGCCGGGGAGTCAGCTTTCGCCGCTTCCTAGAGTAGCAATTGCTCTGAGACTCATTCTCAGGCGTTTCGGGATAATGTAGGGGTTTTGTGGTAGAGTTTTAGGGGACTTGAACCCTGATTCCTAGGGAGTTTGAGAGTTCCCCCGTCGTCAAAACGAATCGTAAGTTGTGACATATAAAGTCGGTATACTCGGATTAGGCACAGTTGGCACCGGAACGGCACAGATCCTTTTAGATCCTGCCGGCCGTCATCCCTTGCTCAAGGACTTAGAGGTGGCTCAAGTGGGGGTGCGATCGCTTGATAAACCCCGAGCGGTGAACTTGCCCCGTTCCGTCTTCACCACAGACTTAGAGGCCCTTGTCAGTCACCCCGAGATTGATATTGTGGTTGAACTCATTGGCGGGGTTGAACCGGCGCGATCGCTCATCCTCAAGGCGATCGCCCAGGGAAAACATATTGTCACCGCCAACAAAGCCGTCATTTCCCGTCATGGCGATGAAATCTTCGACGCCGCCAACGAGAAGGGTGTCTATGTGATGCTCGAAGCCGCCGTCGGCGGCGGGATTCCCGTGATTCAACCCCTCAAACAAGCCTTGGGGGTTAATCGCATCAAACGAGTCACCGGAATTGTCAACGGAACCACCAACTATATCCTCACCCGCATGAAAAATGAGGGGGCGGACTTTGCTGAGGTTCTGGCTGATGCACAACGCCTCGGCTATGCAGAAGCAGACCCCACCGCTGATGTGGATGGCCTCGATGCGGCCGATAAAATTGCTATTTTGGCTTCTCTCGCTTTTGGCGGCCGGATTCGCCTAGAGGATGTCCATTGCGAGGGGATTCGTCACATTAGTTCTACGGAAATCGACTACGCCGAAAAACTGGGTTTTATTATTAAACTGTTGGCGATCGCCCAAGAAGACATCCCCGAAAACAGCGACGATGGAACCCCTCAAAAACTCTCCCTAAAAGTCCATCCCACCCTACTCCCTAAATCCCATCCCCTGGCCAGCGTTGATGGGGTCTTTAACGCCATTCTCGTCGAAGGAGAACCCCTCGGACAGGTGATGTTCTCGGGTCCGGGAGCCGGGGCCGGGGCCACCGCCAGTGCAGTGGTCTCGGATATCCTCAATATCGCCGCCATTCTGCAAACCGAAACTGAGCCGATTCCTCATCCTCTCCTGAGTTGCAGCCATCAACATTTCTGTGCGATCGCCCCCATGGAGGACTCCGTGACCCGCTTCTATGTCCGGGTCAAAACCCAAGACTCGTCTGGGGTGATTGGTCAACTCGGAACCTGTTTTGGCAATCATGATGTCAGTTTAGAATCCATCGTCCAAATTGGCTTACAAGATGACCTAGCCGAGATTGTCTTAGTGACCCATCATGTCCGCGAGGGCGATTTTCGCCAGGCCTTAGCAGCCATCTCTAAGTTAGAAGCTGTGGCGGAGATTCCCAGTGTAATCCGGGTTTGGTGAATACCCCCATAAGAAAGGCGGACCGTTTGGCCCGCCAGCTAGGTGTTGAGAGAAAAAGTGATATCTATGGCCGCTCGCGCCAACCCAGATATCAAAACTAGGACAGCTTAGAAACTAAAGGTGGTCCGAACCGTTCCCACCCACTGAGTTTCGTTATTGCCATTGTGTTCAGGATCTGTAATCACAAAGAACCCAGGCGTAATGGCAATGTTGTCATTGAGACGATAGCGATAGAAGGCCTCAATATGCAGAGATGTATCGGTGTCTTCTTGTCCGAGCAGCGTCGGATCAGACCGTTGCACTCGTGTCGCTTGCGGAGGAACCCCCACGATCAATCCCGCCAAATTCCCAGGACCACCTAAATCCGGTGCAGTCAAGGCTAGGGCATAGTTAATGACTTCAGCACTATCGCCACTCTCGAAACCATTAGCACTGTTCTGAGCGTTGGCCCAAGTAAAGCCGAGCCAACCCGATAGATCAATGGCCCCAAGTCCTAAACGGAACTGACCTCCCAGGGTATCAGTACCAACCGCCACATCGCTACCAAACGGATTTCTGGCATTGGCGCTCCCGGTGGTTCCACTTAGGTTCACTTCCCCAGACGGGAAATAGTGGCGGTCATAAAAGACCCCGAGATTAACATTATCGCCCAGAGCATAGGTCAGGTTGGCAAACGCCCCCTGATCGCCATTAAAGAGACCATTCTTGCGTTCAGGATTATTAGCATTACCCGCTAGATAGCCGACATCTAAGCCAAAGTCACCGAAGCGAGCCTGAACGCCACCGCCTGCCCCTGATGTGAGACGAAAGGCGGGGTTATAACGCCCAAAGCGCGACAGTGCGCCACTACCACTACTCGACTGAGGGGATAGGAGTTCGGACATATTATTGGCACTGAAGCCGGTGGCTACAAGGAACCCTCGTAGGTTATCGCCCATGGGAAAGCGATAGACGGCCCGGGCCACTTCAACGCCATCGGTGGTTCCCGCAAAGCCTAAGCGGGTCATATTCGTACCCGTCGGACCACTGAGTTGATTCAGGTTACGGTCTTGGAGACGAATGCGCAGGCGATCGCGCCCCGTGAAACTGGCATCAAAGTTAAGCCTTGCCCGATAAGCAAACTGAGTTTGGGTCGGATCACTGTCATTGTCACCGATGGCGGCCCCAAAGGTATCAGCTAACGCAAAAATGGCTTCACCATTGAGTTTGGTGGTGGTGGAGAACTGATTGGCTTCGAGTTCAGCGGTGCGGGCCTCTAAGCCATCAACACGGCCCCGTAGGGTAGCCAATTCAGCGGCAAATTCTTCTTGTAAGCGGCGAATGGTGGCCAAATCACTGGGATCGAGGCTGTCTCC
>CAZXWM010000380.1:3414-3848 GCA_964644215.1 uncultured Phormidium sp. | reverse complement strand
GTTTATGCAGGGAATTGCGGTGAACGTCACCCAAACCCTTGACGTGCCGACGGCGACGATGGTGGCCGAGGAACTCGATGTCTTAGTCGAAACCCCCGAGAAAGAAGAGGAAGCCCGCAAAGTCACCGACATGATCGATGCGACAGACTTAGATAGTCTGCAACGTTGTTCACCGGTGGTGACCATTATGGGTCACGTTGACCACGGGAAAACCACCCTCCTCGACTCAATCCGCAAAACCAAAGTGGCTCAGGGCGAGGCTGGGGGCATTACCCAGCACACCGGTGCCTATCACGTCGATGTCGAACATGAAGGGGTGACGCAACAGATCGTCTTCCTGGACACCCCCGGTCACGAAGCCTTTACGGCCATGCGAGCCCGAGGCGCACGGGTGACAGACATCGCCATTTTGGTGGTGGCGGCTGACGATGGCG
>CAZXWM010000380.1:0-3404 GCA_964644215.1 uncultured Phormidium sp. | reverse complement strand
AGGCCATTAGTCACGCGAAAGCGGCGGGAGTCCCCTTAGTGGTGGCCGTCAACAAAATGGACAAAGAACAGGCCAACCCCGATCGCGTCAAACAGGAACTGATGGAACATGGCCTAGTTCCTGAAGAATGGGGTGGCGACACGGTCATGGTCCCCGTCAGTGCGATTACTGGCGATAACCTCGATACCTTACTTGAGATGATCATTCTCGTCTCGGAAGTTGAGGAACTCTCGGCGAATCCCGATCGCCCCGCCCGAGGAACGGTCATCGAGGCCCACTTGGACAAAGCTCGCGGTTCGGTGGCCACCCTGCTGGTACAAAATGGAACCCTGCGCGTCGGTGATACCCTCGTCGCCGGTTCCGTCTTTGCCAAAGTGCGGGCCATGATCGACGATCGCGGCAACCGAGTCGATGAAGCCAAACCCTCCTTTGCGGTAGAAGTCTTGGGGATGAACGAAGTCCCCGAAGCCGGCGATGAGTTTGAAGTCTTCACCAACGAGAAAGAGGCCCGCTCGGAAGCCGATCGCCGCAAAGACGAAAATCGTCAGTCTCGCCTACAACAGACCATGGCCTCGCGCCGGGTCACCCTCAGCAGCCTCTCGGCTCGCGCCAGCGAAGGGGAACTCAAGGAACTCAACTTGGTCCTCAAAGCAGACGTACAGGGGTCGTTGGAGGCGATTCTTGGGTCCCTCGAACAGTTACCCCAAGATGAAGTCCAATTGCGGGTTCTCTACGCCGCTCCCGGTGAAATTGCTGAAACGGATATTGACCTCGCCGCCGCCTCCGATGCGGTCATTCTTGGCTTCAACACCACCCTCGCCAGTGGCGCTCGTCAAGCCGCTGAACGCGAAGGCGTTGACGTCCGCGATTACAGCGTCATCTATAACCTCTTGGATGATATTCAAGGGGCGATGGAAGGCTTGCTCGAACCCGAGATGGTCGAAGAAGAACTCGGCCAGGCCCAAGTTCGCGCCATCTTCCCCTCGGGACGAGGCCAAGTGGCCGGTTGTTATGTCCTCTCGGGACAACTGGTGCGTAACGCGAAAGTACGCATCTTACGCAATGACAAGGTCGTTCACGAGAATGTCCTCGATTCCCTGCGTCGGATGCGCGAAGATGTGCGGGATGTTAAATCCGGCTATGAGTGCGGTCTGGGGATTGACCGCTTCTCCGATTGGCAAGAAGGCGATATCGTCTATTGCTATCGTATGGCATCCAAACGTCGGACCCTGGCATCTCGTTAATGGGATGTTCTAAATCCCGTTGCTAGGTTAGTTTAGAGGGGAGTGCGATCGCACTCTCCTCTTCTTTTAGGCTGCTTTTGGCAGGAATCTAGGCAAGAGTGTTAGACTGAATTAATAGCAGCAAACCACAAGCTAACTCACATAGAGGTGCGATATGCCAAGTTCTGCATTCACTCAAGCCAATTCATCCGCCGCCGCGACTCAAAACCGTCAAACTGAGCCGGTTTGGGACCATTTAAAAGTGGCGATCGCCGCGAGTTCTGGATTCCAAAGTTGGCAACTAGAGCAGCAGCAGCGCCGTTCCCTGGAGCAAAACAGCATTGATAAACAAGTCTGTGAGTATCTTCGAGAAACCCTCTCAACCCTTGCCTACTAAGGGTCATAGCCTCGAAGTCTTCTAAAACGGCGATGCATTTGTGTTCTTTGCAATGTCACTGACCTCTCTCTCGCAAATGCTTCGCCCTCTCCTATTAATATATTTAAACAAACGAATTACCCATCATTATTTTTCAGAAATCCTAACTAGATTAAGTTTTTATTAAACTGTCTGTAGCCTAAGTTACAAAAATGCGGTTTTGAGACGATATTCTCTCAAATTGCCTCAGCCAAAATTGCCCCTTTTAAGATTGTCATCGTCAAGGGGGAGACCGAACCACTGATAAGTCTCCCCGTCTCTAACCTCTAAAGCGTCGCTTCGAGTTGATTGACTAACCCCTCCACATACAAGAGAGCATTGTGAATCGTGGTCTCATCCTCCAAATCCACATCCACAAAGTGACGCAACGCCTCAACCTGATTCCACTGACTCCCCGAAGCCAAGAGTTCGAGATAGCCCGGAACAAACTCAGTCCCCACCTCCAGATATTTCTGATAACAGGCCAGACTCACCAAAGTTGAAGCCGTGTATTGATAGCAGTAGAAGGGTTTGAAGAAAATGTGACCAATCCGCGCCCAATCATATTGATGCTCCTCTAGCAGTTCCACCGCATCGCCGCAGAGTTCCCCATAGAGGTTCATCCAGGCTTCATTGACAAAACTAGCGTCAAAACTCCCCGCTTTAGCTCGCTCATGAATGTCTAACTCCAGACGGCTGATGGTACTTTGGCGGAACAACAAACTCAGTTGGTCTTCCAACTGGCGTGTAATCAAGGCCCGACGCAACCCAGCATCATCCCCGGCTTGCTCTAGGAGACGGTCTAGCAAGAGCAACTCATTAAACGTCGAGGCCACTTCCGCCAAAACTAGAGGTGGATTGCTGTTGAAATAGGACTGTTTGCGGTCAATCCAATCAAAATGCAAGCCATGGCCCATCTCATGGGCCAGGGTAAACAGGGAACTATAGTCCTGGGTGTAGGAGAGCAACAAATAGCTGTGTTTCCCGTGAAAGTAAGCACAGAAGGCGCCCCCTCGCTTCCCAGGGCGGACTTTCGCATCCACCCAGTTATTGAGGAAAAACTCCTCGGCCCGTCGCGCGTAGTTCACATCAAACCGTTCTAACGCATCGAGGAGGGTGGTGACACCCGTTTGATAGTCAATGGGTGGGTGGGGTCTGTAGTCCAGGGTGCGTAGGTATCACAACTGCGAATCTTGCGGTTGAGGGCCTGGCCCTTGAGGCGATAATAGCGTTGGAAGAGGTCATAGCGCGACTGCATCCCCTCCATGATGGCCCGAAAGACGGGTTCGGAGACTTCATCGATGAGCAATTGCTGATGCAGGGTTGAAGAATAGCCCCGCATCTGACTTTCAATCCGCCGGTCTTGGGAGACGGTGTTGAGGATATAGCCGTAGAGAGAGTTATGCTGCTTGAGGACGCGACGCACGGACTGATAGGCATTGAGGCGCGTTTCTGCATCGCCTTGGAACAGCAGGGAACTTAATTCGGCTTCACTATCGACGGTTTTTCCCTCGGGGGTGGTGACGGGGTCATAGTCTTGTTCCCCGAGATGCACCGAACGCAGTTTGATAAAGGACTCTCGTCCCGTGAGAAGGTCCTGATTACGGGTTTGTTCGACGGCTTCGGGGAGACAGTGGGGGCGAAATTCGGCAATTCGCTGTAAATAATGGCGATAATTGCTCAGAGCGTCTGCGTCTTGCAGTTGGGCGAATTGAGACTCGTCGAGGGCTTGCAGTTCTAAGTCAAAAAAGAGTAGTTGGTTTTCA
>CAZXWM010000379.1:0-3864 GCA_964644215.1 uncultured Phormidium sp. | reverse complement strand
CTGGTCCCAACGAACGAGGCAACAGGCCAACTATTCCGTCGTCGTTGAGCAGTTGCACCCCCATTTGCACCAATGACTCCAACACTTCCCCCGAGTCATTAGCCGCAAAGGTGACAAAAAAGGCATATTTGCCCGTTTCTTCCCGTACCTGTTGGGCCATCGTTGCTAACTCTTCATAGGTTTGGGGTGGGGTTTCGATTCCGGCTTCAGCCAACAGGGCTTCGTTATAAATCGTAATCCGCGTCGTCAGATACCAGGGAATGCCGAAACTCTGGCCCTCAAAGCGGCTGGCGTCCCAGATGTTCTCCAGATACTGCGATCGCACCTCCTCGGAGATGGATTCATCCAAGTTCAGCCAGGCCCCGCGTCCCGCCAGCAAGGCGGCAAAATTGGGGTTGAGATTCACCAAATCCGGCGCGGTTCGAGCCGAGACTGAGGTGAGAATACGAGCCTTCATAGCGGACCAGGGAACATCAATCCAACGCACCTCTAACTCGGGATTGTCCGCCTCAAACGCCTCAATCACATCGTCAAAATAGTCATTGAAGGTCGGCTGAAGCTGCATTGTCCAGAACTCAACTGTCGTCTCGTCACGGATTGTGCGGGGACTCCCACAGGCTAAGACGAGAAGCAGGCTGGTTAGGGTCAATCCCAGTCCTAAACGCATTTTTGTCCGTATTCCTTGACGTTGGCGGGTTGTCTTGGGCATCCTCATTGATATTCGTATGGAAACGTGAATCCTGAAGTTCAGCAGATAGAATAGAGCAGCGGCGATCGCCTGTTATCAACGGCTGCTCATAGTATGGCCCTGAGCTTCATCCTCTCGTCATCGCTCCCATGACCTGAATACACTCGCTCAATACCTGGCTCAATACCTGGCTCAATACCTGGCTCAATACCTGGCTCAACCCCCTGGCTCAATCTAGTGACTAAATACAGTGGTTAACTTCAACTTCCTCAAAAATATCTTCTCCAAAGCCAAGAATGGCATTGGCATCGAACTATCTCCCGATCGCATCAATGTGATGCAACTGCAAAAACAGCGTCAGGGTTATAAGATTTTACACTTCATCTCCGAGGAAGTCCCCGAAGGAGTGATGCAGGAGGGGCAAATCATCGATTTACCCAGTATGTCAGAACTGATTGAAGCCCTGCTGAGTGAGCATAAACTCAAACCCAAACATATTGCCACCGCTATTCCCAGTCGCGAGGCGATCGTGCGGCTGATTCCGGTTCCCGTCGAACTCGACGATGAAAGTGAACTGCGCGATTATGTGAACCAAGAAGCGGGCCTGTATCTTCCCTTCCCTCGGGAAGAAGCCGATGTCGACTTCCAAAAACTTGGCTCATTCCTGGATGAGGATGGAGCTGAAAAGAACCAACTCTTGTTCGTCGCCACCCGCAAAGAAGTCACCGACAGTTACATCAGCGTCTTTCAGGAAGCGGGACTGAACCTCGACGTGATGGAGGTCAGCAGTTTCTCAGTGTTACGCTGTCTCCAGGATCAACTGCAACAATTTACCTCGTCGGAAGTGGTCGTCACCGCTGATCTACAATTTGACAGTACCGAGATTTCGGTTATCGTCGATGGTGTACCCCAATTTTCTCGCACCATCGGCATTGGCAGCTTTCAAATCCAAAGCGCTCTCTCAGAAGCGATGAACTTACCCCCATCCCGAAATACCGAACTGTTGCAAGGGATGACCTTGCCCGTGAATACCGGTGATAGTATGACCATGGGAACCATGGGCGGCAACAATCCGGGAACCAGTGCCATGATGAAAGTGTTAGGTGAGCTGGCTGATGAGGTGCGTCGTTCCATCGACTTTTACCTCAACCAGAGTGAAGTCATGGATGTGGCGCAATTGTTCCTGGTGGGTCCAGGAAGCGCTGTTGGCCAACTCGATGAGTTCTTTATGCAGCGGCTGAGTATTCCCACGAGTCAACTTGATCCGGTAGCTGCGCTAGGATTGGAGATGAGCGAAGAAGAAGTTCCCCTCGTCCAACGTCCCGGACTAGGGGTTGTCTTAGGTCTGGGACTACGGGAGGTCTAACACTATGTATAACATCGAGATTAATTTCCTCAACGATCGCCCGGAGTATCGTCCGGAATCGGTCAAGGCAAAACCGAGCCGCCAGCGGCAACAGGGGGGCAATACTATGCCGCTTATCGCCGGTGGAGCCTTTGCGGTGGCTTGCTTAGCGGTTGTCGGCGGTGGTTGGTTCTACTTAGCTCAAGTCGAAATTCCCAAGCTGCAAGCCGAACGAGATGATCTCGACGCGGAGTTAGGAAGTTATCAACGAGAAGAGAATCGCTTACGAGAGATTCAGGAGGAGGTTCAGCAAATCCGGACGCAAACGGATGCTTTGGCGGGAGTTTTTAATTATATTTCGCCTTGGTCGGCGCTGTTACAAGATTTGCGCGATCGCAGCCCTCTCGGGGTTCGTCTCCAAAATATCGAACAAATTGATGAAGAGCCACAAGGTGGGCCGCAACCCCAAGCAACGGAGTCGGGCCGTCCGCCATCGGTGGTCGTTATCCGAGGCATTGCTCAGTCATTCAATGACGTTAATGACTTCATTCTCTTGTTAAAAGAGTCGAATTTCTATCTCGGATCAGGCACTCATTTGATCAACGCTCAGATGGAGGACTATAACGCCCAAAGCATCACCTTCAGCGAAACTCGAAATCGCTTGGAGTTGTCGCAGGTTGTCGCCTTCACAATTCAAACCCAAGTTCGTGAAGTTCCGGCCACCGACATCCTACAGGAACTTCAGCGTAAAGGTGCATTGGGGCTAGTGAATCGCATCCAAGAACTTCAACGCAGAGGGGTAATTTAGAACCATGACATACGACGAAGATTTTGTTCCAGGTGAAGACGAAGCAGAAGCTCCTGAAGGGCTTGTGTTTATGGGGGTGACGATTTCTCCAACTATTTTGGGGGTGCTGATTGCGGTGCTGGGTTTAGCCGGAGCCGTTTTCTTGGCCCTGCGACTGGTTCAACCCTTGTGGGGCGATCGCCAAGAGTTACAAATTGAAATTGCCGAAAAAGAGACTCAAATTGATGGTCAAAGCAACATTCAACAGCAAATTGAGCAAGCTGAATCGGAACGGGATGAGGTGCAAGCCCTTCAGGAAGAGGTGTTGTCGATGTTTGCCAATCCTGATAGCCTCGAAACCCTAGTTTTAGACATTAACCAACAAATTAACCAGCGCAACGCCAATCTCAGTTCCGACGAGATTCGCACTCGCTTGGTGGCTCAGGGTTGCCCCTCAGGACTGTTGCAAGAGTACGCCGATTTCAACAGTCGGATCGATGGCTTCTTTGCTCAAGCTGAACTGCAACAATTTGAACCCATTTTTCCCGGCAACCAACGCGGTAGCAATGCAGCCAACATCACATCAGACGGCTATGAGTTAGTCACAGATGGCTCCTTTGGTAGCCAAGCAAATGGACAGCTTAAACGTCAAACCTATGACGTGCAGCTAGAGGGGAATTTTGCCCAAACTCGTGCTATTTTGATGCAGCTTGAGCAACTTCAACCGTTGCTAGTTTTGCGTGAGTTTAACTCAACCCAACAGCGTCCGACCTTTGTTTATGACGAAAATGGCCTGCTGCCAAATTGCCAGCCTGAAGCCAAAGTCACCACCTCCTTTAGACTCGAAGCCTTATTACCTCTGTCTCAAGAGGAGTTACGACAACGGCTTGAGGCAGAAGAGGCAGAGGGTGAGGAAGAAGAAAGTTAATCCTTAAGCCTTGAGGAAACCCTTGACAAAAATGTTACCCTGATGCTCGGTCCGCCAACGGTTGCTCTGGCGCAGTTGACAGTTAGCGGTTGAGCGTCCATAATTGGCTGTTGATA
>CAZXWM010000378.1:0-3889 GCA_964644215.1 uncultured Phormidium sp. | reverse complement strand
GCATACACCAACACCCCACCGGGTTTCAGCCAAGTCGCCGCCGCCGCCAACAGTTCCCCCTGAAGTTGCGCTAACTCAACAATCCTCTGGGGTGTCTGTCGCCAACGCAAATCAGCGCGACGGTGGAGAGTTCCTAACCCCGAACAGGGAACATCTAACAACACGCGATCGCAACTCCCCTCAAACTGACGCAACTCCCGACTATCCCCCTGTAACAGTTGGACTGATCGCAGCTGCAAGCGTTGGCAATTTTGCCCCACTTTCTTCAAACGAGAGGCCGTGCGATCGCAGGCCCAAATCTGACCGCGATCGCCCATTAACTCAGCCATATGCGTCGTTTTCCCCCCTGGGGCGGCACAAGCATCCACAATCACCTCCCCCGGCTGAGGATTCAACAAATGCGTCACCCATTGGGCGCTGGCATCCTGAACCGTCCACCAGCCCTCTTGGTAGCCCGGTAACGCCTCGATACGACCGGCAGATGGCAATTTTAACCCTTGAGGCAAGTTGGGGAGCCTCTCGACGGCAATACCCGCCTCTAAGAAGTTGTTTTCCACCTCCTCAAGGGACGTTCTCAGGGGATTGATGCGTAAATAGAGTTGGGGCGGTTGATTGAAGCAACGACAGAGATGTTCGGCCTCTTCAATTCCTAACTGATCACACCACTGTTGCACAAGCCAGTCGGGGTAACTGTGGCGTACCCCCAAGCGAGAGACAGGATTCTCAGGAAGAGGGATTCCCAAGGGATTGTCGGCGCTTCGTTGACGCAGATACTCCCGTAGCATCCCGTTGGCGACGTTGGATAATCCTCCTAAGCGATTGGCTTTGGCCAGTTCCACGGTACTGTCAACGGCTAAGGCCGCCGCCACGCGATCGAGATAGATAAGTTGATAGAAGCCGAGACGCAACAATACCCGTAAATCGGGGGCTTGTTGGGCGGCCGGTTTTTTGCCAAACTGGTCGATAACCGCATCGAGCGATCGCCGCCGCCGTACCACCCCATAGAGGAACTCCGTCGCTAAGGCGCGATCGCCTCCCGTCAAATCAGACTTAGCCAACTGTCGCTGCAAGGCCACCTCTGCATAGGTATCCTTGCGTTCAATCTCTTTCAACGCCCAAAACGCAACCTGACGGGGATGACTCACAGACAAAACTCCAAACTTGCCTCAACTCTAAGCAATCCCTAACACTCCTACAGATTGCCCCAACCGTCAAGCCAAGCCCACATCTTGCAACAGTTGCCATGTTTGCTGAGGACTGACTAAACTGTTGGCACAGAGAATCCCCGACGCCGCTACCGCCGGAACCCCAATTCCCGGCATTGTCGTATCGCCAACCCGATATAATCCCGAGACTGGGGTTTGATTGAGGGGAAAAATGCCCTGAATCGGGGGGATTCCGGGGCCGTAGGTGCCTTGATAGCGGCGCAAAAAGCGTTCATGGGTAATGGGAGTTCCCACCATCTCGAACTCGATGCGATCGCGGATACCGGGGATAATCTTATCTAAGGCACGATAGAGAGATTGCGATCGCCGTTGTTTGCGTTCTTCGTACTTAGCATCAAGTTTCCAAGACTTATAAGGTTCGAGGGTGTAACAGTGAATCCCATGATAGCCTTCGGGCGCCAAACTCGGGTCCCAAACCGTGGGAATCGACACCATACAGGTATTCCCCGGCACATTGATATCCATCGTATTATCCAACACCACCACATGATGACCCCTTAAGTCCTCCAATCCCTGGGCGCGAATCCCCAGATAGAGGTGCATGAAGCTGTTTAAACGGGGTAATTCCAGGGCTTCCTTGCGATAGGCGGGGGGTAAATGATGGCTACTGAGTAACTTGCGGTAGGTATCCCAAACGGTGGCGTTGGAGATGACAATCGGCGCCTTGAGGGTTTCGCCATTGCGTAGGCGCACCCCCGTCACCTGGCCCGATTCGACTAAAATCTTCTCGACATGGGTTCGCAAGCGTAACTCGCCCCCCCATTTCTCTAACCCCTTCACCAACGCCTGCACAATAGACGCACTGCCGCCTCGGGGATAGTCTACCTTGGCGTGATGACGTTCGCCATACATAAAAGCCATTTCTGGGGCAATGGTTCCGTAGGCCTTTAACCCTGAGAGGAGGAAACATTCTAAATTTACCGTGCGCCGCACCCAACTGTTGCGGACACAGGTATCCATGATTTCGCCGACGGTTTTTTGCGTCAAGCCGGCAATGGGCAACAGTTTCAGGAGGCTGGCGGGGTAATGTTGGGCCAAAAAGGGAATCGCCTGCCAGTCGCTGCGTAGGGCGAGGGTGGGAATTTGGCGCATTCCCTTGTAGAGTTTCCCTAGACGGCGTTCAAGTTGGCGATATTCTTCGGCGCCGCTGGGGGTAACACGGGCGATTTCTTGCTGGTAGCGATCGCGATCGCAGTACACAGGAAAAGTCCCATCGGGGAAATGATACTCTCCTAAGGGATCGTAGGCGATCGTCTCTAGGGACATCTCCAAGGCATTGAGAACCTGACGCAAGGGATTGAGACTGGGGCCATCCCCTAAGCCGCAAAAAAACGAGGGTCCCGCGTCGAAATGAAAGCCTCGGCGAGAGAATCCATGGGCCGCCCCGCCAGGTAGGATATGACTTTCACAGACAACCACGGATTTTCCATAACGGGCCAGCAGGGAGGCGGCTACTAAGCCGCCAATGCCACTACCAATAACAACGATTTCTGCGTCAGCCATTCTCTATCGGGTTGTATTCCATAGATGAGTCACCTGATAGCCGAGTTCTACGATCATGCGTCGAAACAGGGGTAAACTCAGGCCAATCACATTGCTATGACAGCCTTCAATCTTCTCGACAAAAAGGCTGCCGCGGCCGTCGATGGCAAAACAGCCAGCACAATTGAGGGGTTCTCCTGTGGCCACATAGGCTTCGATGTCTGCGTCGCTGATGGCGGCAAAATGAACCCGAGTCACCTCGCAGTTGACGAGGGTGATGTTTTGGGCGATATCCACAATGGCGTGGCCCGTATAGAGTTCGCCCACTTGGCCGCGCATGAGTTGCCAGCGGGCGATCGCCTCGGTGGCATTAGCCGGTTTACCATAGATGCGATCGCCTAACACTAATACCGAATCACAGGCTAACACTAACACCGACTCGGGCTGTTGGTTATGGAGTCCATGAGGAGGAATATCCTTACTACGAATCCCCGCTGCAATCCGTTCTCCTTTGAGTTGGGCTAGGGTTTGAACTAAGGCCACGGGATTAGTCAGTTGAACTTGGGATTCGTCTAAATCACTTGGACAGACAATCGGTTCAATACCCGCACTGCGCAACAGTTGGCGACGGGCGGGGGAGGCGGAGGCAAGAATCAGAATTGGCGAACTCATGGGAGACTCCCGCAGGACTTAAAAAAACAAACAGTCGTCCAAGCTTCCTAACGCAAATTAGCAGATTAGTAAACAAAGAACGAACGAGCCACAAGCCGCAGTTTATCCTGAATATCTTGCCAACGGCGTTCGGTGGTGGAAACATTCAGGGTAAAGAGTTTATCGCGAGAAATCGAGATACTGGCGATATTGTGACGCAGTTGATCGGGCAGGGTGACGGCATATTCGAGGATATAGTAGGTTTTACCATCTTCATCCTGTCGCGATTGGGCATCGATTAACTCGGCCACGCGATCGCTACCCTCGGGGGCGATGGCCCGTTTAGAGAGTTCATACCCGACTTCTGTCGGGGTTCCCAAATCCGCCAGGGTTTGTCCGGCTTCGGTGGGATTGATAATCACGCTGACATTTTCACTACGTTCGATGAGATCATGTAACACCACATCGGGGGCTAGGTTTGACGCATCCATCTCAATCCATTCGTAGATTCTACTTGCTGTGAGAGGTTT
>CAZXWM010000377.1:0-3893 GCA_964644215.1 uncultured Phormidium sp. | reverse complement strand
ATCCATCTTCTTCACGTCTTCCCCCTGGACGTTTTCCCCCCCAGCAAAGCCGAGAACGCCATCCATGAGTCCCGATTGGCTGAGACGACGCGCGGTGAGTTTCCCGGCTAAGGCGATGCGGTTCATCAGGGTACTGAGATCCTGGGCCTCGGGGGAAAAGCTTTGCAGTTGTTCGAGGACATGGCGCGATAGGGTGGTACAGTCGCGGTCTAAGGCCCGTTGAGGCATCTCGAAGGATTCTGTTGGTGTCATACAGGGTTCCTAGATTGGATGTTCATGTCGGTGAGGGACTCGGGAGGTTGCGTGCGATCGCACGCTGAGATGAGCTTACCTTGCTCCTATAGTAAAACCACTTCTCCTAGTTGTTACGCATTGGGCAGGGACTATAGATTTTCTTTAGATTAAATTCCGATTCATTTTTAATATAATGAGAGGTCAAGGAGTTGACGGATTGGGGTCTGTTGCCCCAAAACCCCCACCCCACCCTCTCATTTATCTCCAGAATACTCTCCTTAACCTGCCCAATTATTGAGATACTGCTGCCATGTTTGTCTATATTAGCCCCAGTTGCAACACGGAAGCCCAAAGCTACAATAAAATCGATAAATTAAAAAATCTCAAAGTTTCGATTCAGTCTGATGGCATAACCGCGATTCAAAGTCATTTTGATTGGAATTACCCTTATCTCAAACATCGCTTCGATAACTTACGTCTGATTGGCAAAATCCAAAAAATTGGCAACGACCGAGTTTTCTGCTTCCTAAAAATATTTCGACGGGGTCAGCCGGATTATGAACATCATTTCTTGGATAACCCCGACCAATACGGCGAGAGTCACTTTAAACTCAATATCCTCGATATTGAACGTGAGATTCAGCATCAAAAAAATGCCTTAACGGCAGAACAACAGCCGAAATATCTGCCCGCACATTTAAAAGAATGGCTGCAAAAACCCAGTTTGTTGATGGATAGCCAGGGGGGAGCGATTTATGAAACTCGCATCTGGGTCGAACAATTTAAAACCGTCGAGATTGACCGTCATTGGCAAACCTATCATGACTTGGTTTATGGATTGATTGAACCAGACTCGAATCCAGCCATTCAAGAACAGTCAACACCCTACGAAGGACTATCTTGGTGTTACCACAAAACCCGCCAAAAAGCAATTCTTTTTTCCCGAATTGAAGCCGCTGATAGTCCGGGAAATTTGGCGATTCTCTTAATTTCCCCCTTTGACAAACGTCCCAGTTTAGAAGATATTAAAAACATCGGATCATCTCTGAATTTATATGGTCCTGGATTAGAGAATCGCCTCACCCATTCCCTCTCCCGCAACGACATCGCCCAATATTCCCTACGCTATTATCCTCGCTATTTACTACTTGACCCCGATATTTGGTATGAAATCGAGCGGGAAGCGGAAGGAAATTTTGCGCTATCGTTAGAAGAGGAGACGATTCTCGAAGCGGGAAAACTGCCGATTTTCATCAATGGCCGGGCGGGAAGTGGTAAATCGACTATGTTGTTTTATTTGTTTGCCTATTACTGCCAAAAATACATTGACATCCGTGAACATAATCCAGATCTTCCAGATAAATCTTTGGAATGTCATCCTCTCTTTATTACTTATAATAAACGATTGCTTCAATCGGCGCGTCAGGGGGTTCGCAAACTCCTCAATCACCATCATCATTTTGCCGATAAATCCATTAAGATTGATTTTGAAACATTTTTTACACCCTTCCAAGATTTTCTCTTCAATCAATTAAATCCGGAAACTATCGGGGAGTTTGATTCAGACAAATATATCTCGTTTTATCAATTTGAACGGGCTTATAAATCTTCGTTTCCGGGGCAAGGTTCTCCAGCGGAATGCTGGCATATTATTCGGGCTTTTATTAAAGGCTATAATTTAGAAGATATGGTGGCTGATGACTATTCTGATATTCCTCGGGGAGAACGCACGGTTCCAGAAGAAAGCTTTAAATTTGTCTGCGATCACATCTATCCCTGGTATAAAAGATACTTGAGAGCGAATCACTATTGGGATGACCAAGACTTAATTCGAGCCGTTTTAGAACAGGGTAAAATCAGCAAAAAATATAGCGCCCTTGTCTTTGACGAAGCCCAAGATTTCACTAAATTAGAACTACGGCTATTGGTGCAACTGTCCATTTTCACCGATTACGAACTCTATGCCCCCGTTGAGAGTTTACCCTTCGCTTTTGCCGGCGATCCATTACAAACTCTCAACCCAACGGGTTTTCGCTGGAAAAGTGTGCGGGCGGCTTTTTATGAACAAGTCATTGCCAGTGTAGATCCCGATCGCCATCTGAGACTCCAGATGACCTTCCATGAACTGAAATCTAACTATCGTTCCCTGGGGGCGATCGTGCGGCTAACCAACCTAATTCTTCTCTGGCGCTATTTATTTTTCAAAAGTCATCAACTGACCTTACAAGTGCCTTGGAAACCCGGAAACGGCATTCCTCCTCAAAAATTCATTCTCTCCGAGAACTTGCAAGCCGCTCAATTTCGGGAACAATGCCAAAATGACCCGATTATTCTCATTCCCTGTGAAGAAGGGGGGGAATTGAACTATCTACAACAGGATGAACTACTGCGGGATCTCTTTCGGGAGATTCAGCAAGGTAAAGTTCCCAAAAATATATTAAGTGCCAGCCAAGCCAAGGGATTAGAGTTTCCATTTGTCATCCTCTATAACTTCGGAGACGAACTGGCCCAAGGACAAACCAGTCTCGACAGACTCTATTACGACCAGCAACGCAACTTAGAACTGGAGTATTTCTTCAATAAACTCTATGTGGCGGCCAGTCGGCCTACCGAAGCCTTAGTGATTGTAGACTCTCGGGCGGGGGACCAGGCGTTATGGCGATTTGCCAATCAACAGGGATGCGATCGCGCCATCAAAGCCAGCCAACTCGAAGCCCAAGATACGGCCCAAATTAGCTTTTTGCCCAGAGGAGAGAGTTTCGCCATCTTTAACCGCGACAATCGCCTCGAACAAGCCGAACAGTTTTGGGAAAACGGCTTAAGTCAAGAAAATCCCGAATTTCTCCATCGCGCCGCTAACTTCTACCGTTCTCTAAATGCATACGAGAAAGCCGAAATCTCTCAGGCCTGGGCCTTGAAATTTGAACGACAATTTCAGGCCGCCGGAGAACGCTTTTTAGCCTTACATCAGCCGGAGGAAGCCCGCAGTTGTTTTTGGCAAGGATTATGTTGGCCACAACTGCGGGATTGGTATCAACAGCATCGGGGTTCGGCCATCGAGAGGGCGATCGCCGAATTTATGGTGAGTCAACCCGCCTCACTCACCCAACTGCGAGAGTTCAGCCAACAGCTAGACAACCACATCCGCCAAGCCCAACGCCATTACACCGAAAAACCCTGGCGCATGGCGATCGAGACTTACCGAGACACCATCCAAGAATTTCTCAACGCCAAAGAAACCCTAAACCCCCAAGAATGGCAAGAATACGGCGATTCCTTGGAACAATTAGCCCAAGCTAAATATCCTCAATTATTATCTAGCGCCGGTGGCTGTTTTTACGCCGCCCAAACCCCAGAAAACCGCCGTCGCGCCGTAGACTGTTGGCAGGCCTGCGGCGACACCCAGCATCGGGATTATTATTTAGCCAAAGCCCAACAGGTGGGATTTCCCGAAGGAATCAGCTATCTGCGGGAAGCGCAGGCCCATAAACAGATTGTCGCTCGCTGGGAACAGGCCGGGAAACCGGGGAAAGCCAACTGGCTGAAACAACTCGATGGCATCCGTTGGGCCTTGGAACTCGAACAGCGATGGGATGATTTGGTGCAGTATCTCTTGCAAGCCCGTCGTTGGTTGGAGGCGATCGCCAGCCTCGATCGCT
>CAZXWM010000376.1:0-3918 GCA_964644215.1 uncultured Phormidium sp. | reverse complement strand
TGACGGCGATAGGTGGACACCCGTTGTAGCTTCAGTTGGGCTTCTTGTAAGGCCTCGTCGAGTTCTTGCAGTTGGCGACTGTCGAGGAGGCGATCGCCGGCTTGTAGAATTACGGTTGTTTGAGGTTGCCAGAAGCGATCGCCGGCGTTGAGGCGATGTTTCAGTTGTTGCCAGAGTTCTTGCCAGGTGAGTTCCCCGGCGGTTTCAGATTGGGGGGGTAACAGAAGTAGAACCTGCCCAGCGTCACTTTTGAGGCGAACCTGCTGATGGAGATTTAACCCCGGTGGTTTGGAGGTTTCTGGCGAGAGGTCAGTTTCAGGGTCAGTCTCAGGATCACTCTCAGCGTCAGTCTCAGCGTCAGTCTCAGGGGTTGAGAGCGAGATCTCATCGCTGGGGGTCAGTTCAGACAGAGAGTCAGTGGGATGGGAGGAGTCAGAAGCCATGAAAACGCAAGTCGATAACAGTCGATGACAGAGGGGGGACAACCCGGACTAGACTATCAGGACAAACTTTGTCCATCAAATCGCCTTCTATCCTAGCGCGTCTGTTTCGCTTCGCTGTCGATTCGCTATAGTGGGTGACGGTCAACTCTCATCAACTCTCAACGGTTAACGCTCAATGGTGCAATTGTCCTGGACTGGTCTTTTGGCTGCGATCGCCCTCGTTTTGGGCGGTTGTAACGGCTTAAGTATTGGAACGCCTGACTCGGGCTTCACGGAGGACTCCGAACCCGATGCAACAGCCGCAGCCACCCCAGAACCGCCCCAGATTGACCAGTACGATGTGGTTGTGTATGGGGATGAGTTACCGGGGATTTGCGCCGCCATTTGGGCGAAAAAGACCCTTGGCGATGAGGCGAGGGTGGTCTTGGTTCGCCCTCAGTCCGCTGAGGCGATGCTGGGGGGACTCCTGACTCGGGGCGGATTGGCCTACCTCGATTTCGATAAAACCCCTCGCTGGTATGTTCAACCCTTTAGTGAGTGTTTCTTGGACTTTCTCGAACAAGCTAATGTGGGCGAGTCTTGTGTTCATCCTGTTCGCGCCGATGAGGGAATGCGGCGTATGTTAGCGGAGGGGGGGGTGTCGTTACTGTCTAATGCCCGGTTGAAACCGGTGGTGAACGAGGGACGGATTGACTATGCCGAGGTGGTAGGTCAAAACAAACGCATCGAGGCGAATTCATTTATTGATACGACTCAACAGGCCGAGTTGGCGATCGCCGCCGGACAACCTTACTATCGTGGCTATGAGTCTCAAGATGCTGATTTAGCCCAATCGACTCTCGGAACCTCTATTGTCCCGATTGTTGAAGGGTTAACTATTGAGGAGTTACGCCAAACTGAAGCCCAGTTCCATAATGATCCCAACTGGGTGGCCGAAATTGAGGAGAGTATTTATAGCCGTAACGACGCCGCAGGATCTCAGTTTTGGATGTCGGGGTTTGGCTTTCCCCTCTATCAATCTTATCGAGATGGCTATTATTTCCGCAGTATCGCCATGGGGGCGGCCTATCATCTCGATCGCAATCAACCGTTTTCTCTACAGGGCTTTTTCTGGGATAAAGCCAATGTCTGCGAACTTGACGCGCGATCGCTATCCTGGAATGGCTTTTTGTTTAAGTATGATGTCGAGACGATTCGCGACATCGAAGCTAACGACTTACAACCGACTCCGGAAATGATGGCTGAGTTGGCAGAGGTGGAGGCTTGGTTACGGGAGTATTCCGGGAATCCTGAGGTTGAGGTGATTCTGCCTCCGGAAATCTATGTTCGCCATAGTGTCAGTGTTCGCGATGTGGTCAATCCTCTCTCGGGCCGGGAGATTATCGCTGGGGGAACTCCTCGGGAGGAATCTATTGCGACGTTTTCCTACGACTTTGACTTTCGTGGTGGCGTTGATGGCCTTTCACTGCGCGTTCCTCCCTTGCCCCGATATAATTTTGGCATTGAACATGGTTTGTCTCGGTCGATTGAGAATTTAGCGATCGCCGGCCGATCGAGTGGTTATGAAGGGATTGCGGTTTCTGTTGGACGGATCAATACTGCTAACGTCTATCACGGTCAAGGGTTAGGAGTGGCTGCGGCCCTGGCCCAACAGCAAGGGGTTCCTCTCAATCAAATCACCTCTCGTCAAGTCCGCGATCGTTGGGATCAGATGACGGGACGCACGACGGAACTGCGAGGACGCATCACCGCCGACAGCAACGAATACAGCCAAGTCCGTTAATTACCCATGACCTGTTCCCTATCCCCCTCAAACTTTCCAAAACGGCAACAGCAACATCCAATGTAATTGTTCGACTTCGGGAGTCTTTTGGTATTCCGTCAGTCCGATGGTCATTCCGTCATGACTGGCCGCCGGTTGGGCTTGGTAGGTTCCCAGGAGATAATCCCACCAGGGGAGGTTGAAGCCAAAATTGCTGTTGGTTTCGCTGGGGATGACGGAGTGGTGGACGCGGTGCATATCGGGGGTGACAACCACGGCCCGCAAGAGGCGATCGAGGGTCTGGGGAACTCTGACATTGCCATGATTAAACATGGCTGTCCCATTGAGGACAATTTCAAAGAGAATTACCGCTAACAGGGGCGCACCAAGTAAGACAATGGCGATGATTTTGATGCCCATTGAGAGGATAATTTCCAGAGGATGAAAGCGTAGGCCTGTTGTTACATCGAAATCTAAATCCGCATGATGGACTTTATGCAATCGCCAGAGGGTGGGGAGGGCGTGAAACATCACATGTTGGAGATAGATGATGAAGTCCAAGGCCAAAAATGAGAGGATGATGGCTGGTCCAGGGGGGAGGGAGAGGACGTTAAACAGTCCCCAGCCTTGTTCGCTGGCGATCGCCGCCACTCCTACGGCGGCTAGGGGAAAGACAGCCCGTAGGATGAGGGTATTGAGGACGACGAGGCCCAGGTTGCTAAACCAGCGTTTGGGTTTGGATTGGCGAGGTTGGCGACGAGGGGCGATCGCCTCCCAGAGTCCCATCAGGACTAATATGCCAAAGAAGCAACCTAGGCGAATTAGGGGTTCGTTTTCCATCAGATAGTGTAACGGGTGATCTCACGTCCAGTATAGCGATGTTGGCATTTTGAGGCCGGGAACGAAGCATTCCGCGTTTCGGGAATTACAATGATGGAAAGCCAGACCGTCAAACTGAGAGATTATGACACCGACTGTTTACATTGAGAATCTCAAAAAAACCTACGGCGATGTCACCGCCATTGAGGATGTCTCGTTTTCAATCGAGGCGGGGGAAATTTTCGGCTTACTCGGACCCAATGGGGCGGGTAAAACCACCACGATTCGCTGTCTCTGTACTCTGTCGAATCCTGATGCGGGGCGGATTGAGGTGTCTGGGGTGTCTGCGATTGATCGCCCTCGGGTGGTGCGTCGTCTCCTCGGCTATGTGGCCCAGGAGGTGGCGTTGGATAAGGTGTTGACGGGGCGGGAGTTGCTGCGGCTACAGGCGGCGTTGTATCACTTGCCTAAGGGGGAGATTGAGAATCGTATTGATACGGTGTTGGAGATGTTGGGGTTGACGGAATATGGCGATCGCAAGACGGGAACCTACTCTGGGGGCATCCGCAAGCGTTTGGATTTGGCGGCTGGATTGTTGCATCAACCGGATCTGTTGGTGTTGGATGAACCGACTGTTGGTTTAGATATTGAAAGCCGGGTTGCGGTTTGGGGCTTTTTACAGCAGTTACGGGATCGGGGAACGACGATTCTCTTAACCAGCCATTATCTCGAAGAGGTGGATGCGTTGGCCGATCGCGTGGCGATTCTCGATCGCGGCCGGGTGATTGATGTGGGAACTCCCTCTGGGTTGAAGGATAAGGTAGGCGGCGATCGCATTACGCTGCGTATTCGTGAGTTCGCCCCTCTTGATGAGGCTAACCGTGTTAAGGAGAT
>CAZXWM010000375.1:0-3930 GCA_964644215.1 uncultured Phormidium sp. | reverse complement strand
AATATCCCTATCTCTGTATCACCTGGTCGGAGGACTATCCCCGCATCTTCATCACCCGCAAACGACGCATCGCCAACCTCAAAGACCGCTATTACGGCCCCTACGTCGATACCCGCCAGCTTCGCAGTACCCTAAACCTGGTTAAACGCATCTTTCCCTTGCGTCAACGGCCCAAACCCCTCTTCAAAGACCGACCCTGTCTCAATTACGACATTGGCCGCTGTCCCGGAGTTTGCCAACAACTGATTAGCCCCGAGGCCTATCATAAAATCATCGAGAAAGTGGCCATGGTCTTTCAAGGCCGCATCAGCGAACTCGAAACCCTCCTCAACGAACAGATGCAAGCCGCCGCCGCCAAACTGGAGTTTGAAAAAGCCGCCGAACTGCGCGATCGCCTCCAAGGCCTGCAATCCCTCGGTGTTGACCAAAAAGTTGCCCTCCCCGACGATCGCATTTCCCGCGATGCGATCGCCCTACGTCTCGGAGAACGCCACGCCTGCATTCAACTCTTCCAAATCCGGGCCGGAAAACTCATCAGCCGCCTCGGCTTCATCGCCAACGCCGACGATCCCGGTTCCATCCTGCAACGAGTTCTCGAAGACCATTATCGTCGCCTTGACCCCGTCGAAATTCCCAGCACCATTCTCCTGCAACATCCCCTCCCCGACGCCGACCTCCTCGAAACCTGGCTCAGCCAAACCCGAGGCCGCAAAGTCACCTTAGAAGTCCCGCAACGGCAACAAAAAGCCGAACTCATTGCCATGGTCGAACGCAACGCCGGCTATGAACTGGCGCGACTCGAACGGGGCGATCGCCGCAACCAAGAAGCCCTACAAGACTTAGCCAACATTTTGGGACAGGCCACCCCACCCCGCCGCCTCGAATGTTACGACATCTCCCATAGCCAAGGTTCCAACGCCGTCGCCTCCCGAGTCGTCTTTCTCGATGGCCATCCCGCCAAACAAGACTATCGCCATTACAAAATCCGCAACCCCGAGATTCGTAGCGGCCATTCCGACGACTTCGCCAGTTTAGCCGAAGTCTTGCAGCGGCGGTTTCGCGACTATGAATCTCCCGAGGCCCTAATCCAGGCCCAGGATTATCCCGATTTAGTGGTCATTGACGGCGGAAAAGGTCAACTCTCCGCCGTGGTGACAGTGTTAGAAGAGATGGGGTTACGCGACGTTCTCTCCGTCGTCAGTTTAGCCAAACAACGAGAGGAGATTTTCACCCCAGGCGTCTCCCAACCCCTAGACACCCATCCCGAACAACCCGGAGTGCAGTTATTGCGGCGACTGCGGGATGAGTCTCACCGCTTTGCGATTAGCTTCCATCGTCAGCAGCGGACAAAACGAATGCGGCGATCGCGTCTCGATGAGATTCCCGGCCTCGGCTTTCAGCGTCAGCAACAATTACTCGCTCATTTTCATTCCCTTGATTATCTCATGCAGGCCTCACCGGACCAATTAGCCGAAGTTCCCGGAATTGGCCAACGACTCGCAGCGGAGATTTATGACTATTTTCACAGGTAAACCGGCCCTCATACTGAAGATTTTTCCTAAAAACAGACAGATACAATAAGACGTTTAAAACTAGCTAAAAACTTTATATACTAGGTTTTTTCTATTGATAAATGTCAACTCTTAACTGTCAATTTAACCTCAACCTTAAACAGAGGTGATACTATAAGCCAAGTCAGAAATGGTTAAATCAATACCATTCTCAATCGCATTATTTACTGAGAAGTCAAAGCGAATGATACATCCTTGGCGCTGGATAATCTGGGGGATTCTGGTCTGTTTGCCAGTTTTAGGAGCTTGTAGCCCGGTGACGGAGTCGGGTGATGACGAGACGGACACCGCGACTCCTGAGATTCCCGGTGAGCCGAACCCTCAGCCGGAAGAAAACACATCCTCAGAGGTTCCCTCTGAAGATACGAATGAAACAGAAGATACGAATGAAACAGAAGATACGAATGAAACAGAAGATACGAATGAAACAGAAGAGTCGCTTCCCGGAGACGGAAAAACCTATCGTCATCCCGAGGGAATCTTCGAGATTTCTTTTCCCAAGCAGTATGCTCACCAACCCCAAGCCAATGGCGTCAGCTTCTTATCTGCTAATGGTGAATTTGGTGGCGAAGTGACCTACTTCGAGATGCAGGAGAATCTAACCATCGATGACTTGGAAGAGTTGTATCGTCAACGCACCCAAGCCGCCTTTCGTGAGATTGCTTGGCAAGGTTCTGAGTTGCAACCCGATGGTAGTGTTCGCCTAGACTGGCGAGGCAAGAATGCTTCGGGACAGGATCTCGATGCCATTGGCTATATTGAACAGCATGGCGATCGCATCTATGTCCTGAACCTGTATGGCATTAACGAGTCTTATGATATTTATCTTGAGGACAGCCGCCTGATTGTCAGTAGCTATCAAGTCGATCGCAACCCCTAATCGAAACCCAACGCAACCCCAGAACCAACCCAAACCCTATGAGTTGGCTGAACTCTGTAGAGGATCGAGGGGAGAAACAGAGAGCATCGGTTCGAGTATGCTCTCAGAGGGGTGGCTGTAAGCCATCGCATCTTGACTATCAGCGATGGTGGCGGCCCGCAGTTCTTCCCGCAGTTCTGGCATAACGGCGATCGCCCGCGTCCAGTCAGGAATTTGCGCCCCAGCAGGATTGAGGAAATACTCTTCTCCAGCTTCGAGAATCAGTTTATCGAAGACTTCAACGATGTTCTCCTCTTCATGGCGATCGTAGGGGAGATTATTAAACAAAGCATCCACAAAATACTGCCGGGTGTAGTCTTGAGCCTCGCGGCGGAATTTAACCCGCAACGCCCGAATGTGATCCATCGAAATAATCACCCGTTCCGTTTCCGTCAGGGTTCGTAACACCGATTGCAGGATATCCCGACACATTTTTTGCAGTCCTTCCTGACTCGATTGGCCAAGGGACTGATGTTTATGGTCAAAAATCCCTAAATCGACTTGGGAAATCCGTTTTTCAGCCACATTACGATACACTTCCGCCAACATACCAATTTCTAAGCCCCAGTTGCCGGGAATGCGCGTCGTCAGTGCTAAATCGCCTGTTAGGGCAAATTCCCCAGACAGAGGATAGCGATAGGAACTGAGATAGCGTAGATAGTTCTGATAGCCAAAGATTTCAATTAGGGCCGTCAGCAGTGGGGTGACAAATAACCGGGCGACTCGGCCATTGAGGCTGCGGCGATCGCTACTGAGGCGAGCATAATAGGCTTTATTGAAAGCAATCCCACATTCTTTTTCCAGGAGGGGGAAGAGTAGTTTCAGGGGATAGGAGCGATCGTAGGTGACAATGTCGGCATCATGAAGGGCGATCGCATCAGCCTCTAAGGACGCCACTCCAAGTCCTAACCAAACCGCTTTCCCCTTCCCCTTGAAACGAGCAATATCCAAGCCGCGATCGCGCAGCCGTTCTAAAATTCCTTGGATTCGCGGGCCATTCTCCCAAATAACCAGAGTTTTTTGGGGTAGAGACCGGAAAAACTCAACCGCTTTAGCATATTGCTCCAGACTATCAGCATAAACCGATAAGATAACAGTTTTGACGAAGTGGCATTCCCGGAGATGATTGCGAATATGAGCCAACGCCGGCCGTTCAAGTTCTTCATAGAGCGCTGGAATCAGAACAGCCGTTGGGAACTGTTCACTCAGTTGGGTGGCGCGGCTTTCAAGAAACCCCAGGTTACAGCCAAAATCATGAATGGTTGTGATGAGTTCTTGCTTATAATCCATATCACCCACTCCGAATCGAGTATTGCTCTTTGAGATTATGAAATAAATCTAAAGATTTTGATGTCAGCGATGATACCAATTACCCAGCCAGCCCCAAAACCCAGTTCCGGAGCCGGAAGAGAAGAGGGCGACCATAAAGGTACGCCCCTA
>CAZXWM010000374.1:0-3945 GCA_964644215.1 uncultured Phormidium sp. | reverse complement strand
TTTTGCTATATTCGCCAAGATCAATCCACTGATACTGTCACCGCAGCGACAGCGATGAGCATATCATCATTTTTATCCTCTAATTCGGGAATTGCTCGCCCCACGGTGACCATTCCTCCAGCTTCGAGATGTAGGGTTTTTTTGCCAAACGGGAGAACCGCCAACACCTCCGCCTCTCGGACTTGTTCAGGATAGGGAACTGCAATCTGAACATCGACATACATCTGATTCGGATGGCCTAATCCCGCCACTTCCCAGACTCCTGGTAAGGCGTTATGGGCGATCGCATTACGAACGGCCCGCATCGCGGCTACGGTGGGATCTTGTCCATGTTGATCGATCCCCATTCCCATTTCGATAATTAAACGTTTACGAGCCATGACATTCCCGAAACTGTTGCGCTATTAGGACAGTTTAGCGGAAAGTTCCCGCCAAACTGAGCGATTTTGCCAAAAATGGGTCGAAGAAACCCTCCCCCCGATTTCGGTTGCACTCACTGGGCAAGTTCGCGAAGATTCCCTATCTTAGTAATAGATAGCCGGAGCGACAATCAAACAACTATGAACTCTTTACCTCACACTGGACGCGAAAAGACCGATAACCCCCTTTGGGATTATGTGCAATCCCTCTCCCCTGATGCGATCGCCAAACTCTCCCAGCCGAACCCGGAAGTAGCCCAGGTGATGGAACGCTCGATCGCCGGAATGTTAGGCACTCTTCCCCCCGAGGGCTTTGATGTCGCCGTCACCACCTCCCGGGAAAATCTCAGCAAACTTCTGGTTTCTGCGATGATGAATGGGTATTTTCTCAACAGTGCCCATCAGCGCATGGCCTTTGATCGCTCCCTGCAAGCGGTTCATATCGATGATGATGCCGATGGTGGCCAAGCCTAGCTCATCTTCGTCCGCGTTCTGGGACTGATGTTTCAGCCGGCCGATTGCGGTTAGTCTTCTAAAAACTGTTGGACTTCATCAGCGGTCGGTTGCGCGGCGATCGCCCCCGGTTTCATGGCGGTTAATGCCCCCACAGCACTGGCATATTTAATCAGTTTGCGGGCGTTTTCTGGCTCCTGAAGGACATCAACGCCTTGTTTTTGAAGTTGATAGAGGAATCCAGCGATAAAGCCGTCTCCTGCCCCTGTGGTGTCTTGCACGGTTACTGGAAATGCCTCAATATCTCCGACAACATCGCCGAAACAGTAACTACAGCCGCGATCGCCTCGGGTAATCATCAACTTGCTAACCGCCGGAAGTTGCACCGCAACCTCCGTCACCACATCGGTATTAAAGAGAAACTCCGCTTCCTCCTCGGACAATTTGAGGATATCCGCATCGGCGATCGCCTTGCGGATTGTTGCTTTGGCTGACTCCACATCGGGCCAAAACACAGGCCGCCAGTTGACATCAATTAAAACCTGAACCCCATGTTTATGGGCTAACTCTCGACAACGGGCGATCGCCTGCTTAGAGTCAGGATAGGCCAGTTCCAAAGTTCCCATGACTAGAAACTCGGCTGACTCAAACAACGACTCAGGAATCTCAATCCCATCCAAGCGAGTATCAGCAAACTCACCACTCGCCACCTCGCCGAACCCCGCAAATTGGCGATCGCCCTCCTGGGTTCGCACAACATAAACTTGTCGGGTGGGGGCTTCAGGATGTCGCTGAACCCCAGTTATCTCAACTCCCACATCCTGTAAAACCTGAATTAACTCATCTCCCGGTTCATCATTACCGACACAACCGATAAACCCCGCCGGAGTTCCCAACTTCACCAAGCCACAAGCGACGTTCGCCGGGGCACCTCCGGGATAAGGAGTCCAAGATTCAACCTCATCATAGGCTTTACCCACCTGATCGGCTAGGCAGTCAAAAAGGATTTCTCCTAAACACAAAACTGTTGGAGTCATAATGGGTTAAGAAGGCAAGAGGCAAGAGGCAATAGGCAAGAGGTAGGGGCGTACCCTTGTGGTCGCCCTCTCCCGGCAATAAGCAATAGAATTAACTATCCACTATCATCTGCTATTTGTCGTGCTGATTATTTTTGATGGCAATTGTAATCTTTGTGTCAGCTTAGTGAAACTTCTGGAATCGTTGGATCACGGCGATCGCTTCCGCTATGTGCCAATGCAGGAGGAACGGGTGTTGTCCCAATTCGATATTACGCCCCAGGGTTGCGAGTTGGGCATGATTTTGCTGAACCCCGACAATCCTCAAGAACGTTGGCAGGGAACGGCGGCGGCTGAGGAAATTGGGCGACGACTTCCCGCTGGGGAGGTGTTTGTTGCAGCCTATCGCAACGTACCGGGGCTGAAGAATTTGGGGGATGGGGTTTATGAGCAAGTGCGGGATAATCGCTATGATTGGTTCGGCCGCCGCGATCGTACCTATGTATCTCAGTATCCTCCAGATTTTTAGGCTGATGCGGCCCAATAACGACTCCAGGCTCGTCGGCACCAACGATAGGCCAAGATAATGCTATGGGGAACACAGAGGGCAAATAGGTTTAAGCCCAGACAAAGACTGGCGAGACTCAGCAAGATGAAGGTGGGGGCTTGTACCACACCGACTGCAAACCAAGTCCAGACATGGAGAATCATGGTTATGGCAACTATCATCGCCATAGCGGTGGATAACAGCTTCATTTGCAGGGGTTTACGGGTGGCAACGAGGACCAACGTGGTGAGGGTGGTTAGGAGGTTTGCCGGGACGAGGAAGGCGCAGATGCCGAGACAGTGGAGACGAGAGAGTTCGGCGATATGGGTAAAATCGATCATATTTGAGGGTGTTTGAGGGTGTTTTGAGGGTGTTTTGAGGTCGTTGGTTACAGTCGCGATAGATTAGCTCAAGGTCTATTCTAGCGACTATGCCAACGCTGATCATCTACAGGTTGGGAGATTGCGGAACGATGGCGATTTATGTCTATTGGGGGGAGGATGAGTTTGCCTGCGATCGCGCGGTACAGAGGTTACGCGATCGCAGTCTCGATCCGGCCTGGGGTTCGTTTAACTTCGACAAAATCCCCGCCGATACCCCGGAGGCGACGGTTGAGGGTTTAAATCAGGCGATGACTCCCCCCTTTGGTGGCGGGAAACGGGTTATCTGGCTGGTGAACAGTCCGATTTTGCAACAATGTTCCCAAGAGATCCAGAAAAACCTCGAACGTACCCTCCCTCAACTTCCCGAAAGTTCGGTGTTACTCCTTACCAGTCGCAAGAAACCCGATCAGCGACTCAAATCCACGAAACTTCTCAAAAAGCTGGCGGAGTTTCAGGAGTTTTCTCCCATTCCTCCCTGGAAAACGGAACTTTTAATTCGCCGGGTTCAGCAAGTCGCTAGTAGCCTTGATGTTTCCATCTCACCGGCGGCGGCGGAACGGTTAGCCGAGGCGGTGGGGAATAATACCCGTCAGTTGTTTACTGAACTCGAAAAGCTGAAACTGTTCGCCGATTCTAGTCGAGTTGAGGTTGAAGCTGTTGATGAATTGGTGACGACGACGACTCAAAATAGTTTGCAATTGGCGAAAACGATTCTTCGGGGGGATACGGCGGCGGCGTTAGGGTTGGTGGCGGATTTAATTGCCCGTAATGATGTTCCCATTGTCATTTCGGCGACGTTGATTGGGCAATTTCGTACCTGGCTTTGGGTGAAATTGATGATAAACTTGCGGGAACGAGATGAGAAGGCGATCGCCCAGGCGGCGGAGGTGGGAAACCCGAAACGCATTTACTTTCTACGACAAGACGTCAGTCGCATTTCTCTGGAACAATTACAACAAACGTTACCGATTTTATTAGCTTTAGAGACTCAGTTGAAGAGTGGTGGGGATGCGATCGCCACCCTACAAATGAAGGTGATAGAACTGTGCGGTGTTTGTCGGGGATAGGGAACAGGGAATAGGGAATAGGGAATAGGGAATAGGGAATAGGGAATAGGGAATAGGGAA
>CAZXWM010000373.1:0-3949 GCA_964644215.1 uncultured Phormidium sp. | reverse complement strand
CTTTTCTGTCTCGTTTCGCCCTGAGTTTCCTGATTGATTCCTGAAACGTCACTAGTACAGCTTGGCAAAAATTAGCTTACTATTGAAAGAGAGCGCGAAAAGGATTTCCCCCAATGCCTAGATTAGCCGCCTGCTCCATTAGCTTGAGCGAAGCCGAGCGCAGTGAATTAGAAAAACTGCTCAGGCGAAGGCATCTGACTTAAATGAGATAATCAGCGTTTCAGCCCTTAACAGAGGTCAAAAAATGAGAGCGGTTTTCATGATAAAAATTGCTGTTCCCTTCTCAGCAATTCTGATTATGGAAATTTTGTCCCAGCTTATTGAGAATAGTCTCAATAGTGATTCTTGAAAGCCCCATTCCCTCGTTCAAGACTGGGCATCTTCGACCATCTTCGACAGGATGCGGGTCAAAATGAGAATTGCTGTTCCCTTCTAGGTTTTCTTGACACTGTCATCGCATAGTGTTATTATGATCCTCTGTGACTTGACAAAAACATGAGTAATAGTATGACAAAACAAAATAATCCAAGCCTATTTGGATTAAAAAACTCAAATCGGAACTTTTCCAAAAAGGAGTCATGGGGTAAAAATCAATTTAATTCCTCTTTCCCTGCTGCCTTATGCTGCTACTTGCACCAGAAATCAGAGGCAGCCAACTATTTAAAAATAGAGAATGGCGTTTTTAGTCATAGTGAGTTAACCATAGAAGATGCATTTAGGATTAAGCCAGACTCACAAGATGCCTACTATGCATTTGAGTCTCCCCATACGCCTTTCCAGAAATATGTTATCGGTACATTACCGAGAACCGACTTAGTAATTCAAAATAGAGCAACCAATCAATGTTTAGCAGGAATCGAGGTAAAACTTACAGCACTTCCTGATAATACCACATGTGATCTGAATTCTGATTCCTATGGGAGTGAGATCGTTGTTCGTCCAGATACTATTGTTTACCTAGCATGTAGTATAGCAAAAGGACTCGGAGATGAAATAGGCGATATAATTGGAACACAAGTCAAGGTAGATGATTGGTCTGATGCTAAACTGGTGTTGCCTAACATAAGTTGGATACTTAATAGTTTGAATGTGTTATATAAAAGGCTGGAAAATAAACAAAGTCCCTTTCTACTACAGCCTATAGGGAAAACTGAAGGGAAGTCTCCACAGCTTTCCGACCAATGTCTAGATGTGTTTTTTGGAGTGATGCAGGGTTTGTATATTTTATTACTGAAATAGCAAATTCAGACCGTCAGGCAACAAAAATAACAAGGCAAACCAGAACAGCCTTGTGGTTATATAAAATGCTTATCGACTTTATTAATAATGATAAGTTTGATTATGGTGAAATCATAGATTCTCTATCCTAGAATACGAGAAATGACAAAGCATTTTCATCGCCAGGAAATGTGACGAATAGGTTCATGAAATGCACTAGATTAAAGTCGCCAATTATTGGAAAGAACGAAATAAAAAATATAATCCTTGGTGGTGGGCAAAATATGTTAAGTCCAGAGCGTCGTTTCGATGCGATAATTTTCAACTCACCGGAGCTTTTTCAATAATGAAATGTGTCGATCTATTCGCTGGTTGTGGCGGATTATCTCTCGGTTTCGAGAAAGCAGGGTATGAGATTGTTCATGCTTTTGATAGTTGGGAACCCGCTATTAATGTGTATAGAAAAAATTTCAAACATCCCATCTCAAACCTTGATTTGACCAATGAAGTAATTGCAGTAGATGCACTAAATAAATTAAAGCCTGACTTAATAATGGGGGGTCCTCCTTGCCAAGACTTTTCGAGTGCAGGGAAGAGAGATCCTTCACTGGGAAGAGCTGATTTGACTTACAACTATACGAATATAGTTTGCGAAGTCAAACCAAAATGGTTTGTCATGGAGAATGTAGAGCAAATCAAAAAAAGTCATATTTCAAGAGAAATAGTAGAGCAATTTATTAGTAAAGGATATGGCTTGTCATCTGTTATCTTAGATGCTTCTTATTGTGGAGTACCTCAAGCACGGACAAGATTTTTCTTGATTGGTAATTTGTATGACAAGCATAACCAATTAAACCCTATCTTCAAGCAGCGATTGGCGAAAAATCCCATGACGATAAGGGATTATTTAGGCGAAAGTCTTGGTCTAAAATTCTATTATAGGCATCCGAGAAACTATAATAGGCGAGGTGTTTTTTCTATTGATGAGCCTAGTCCAACTATCCGAGGAGTAAATCGTCCAATTCCTGGTGGGTATAAATTAAATTCATGTGATCCTGAAGGAGTTGATTTAAAGAGCATCAGACCATTAACAACCCTTGAGAGAAGCTATATACAGACCTTCCCAAAATCGTTTGTTTTTGAGGGAACAAAAACTAATTTAGAACAAATGATAGGAAACGCTGTTCCTGTCAACCTAGGAAAGTTTCTTGCAGAAACAATAACGATATATTGTAAAGAAGGTTCGATTACTGAGCCTACACTATTTGACATGAATGACGAATTTAAAATGCCTAAAAAGGCTCTGCATCGAAGGAAGTAAACTGTGCTGAAAAGCTTAGCAGGTAGTAGAGTGTTGGACGACTGGCACGGAAAACCTTATCATTCTCCAAAAAATTGAGTAATCATGTTGGTGCAATTTGGTAATTTGTACATCATTACAATGCCTCAATCTGCTGTCGACCATTACTATTCAGGACTACCCATTTTTTAAGGTTGATTCGTTGAATATACACAAAAAAACCTGATCCCAATAAGTTGTGGTTTAAACCGAATCAAGCCTCCCAATCCCCAATCCGCAACTGAAACCCCGGCAACACATCTTCCCCCGACAGATTCACCGGCAAATCTCGCACTTCTACCGCCTCCTGAAGACGATAAATTTCCACCTGTTGCTGTTGCGGGTTAACCAGCCATCCCAACCGTACTCCCACCTGCTGATACTCCTGCATCTTAGCTCGCAACATCGGCAACGAATCCGTCGCCGATCGCAGTTCAATCACAAAATCTGGGACAATAGGAGGGAATTTACGGCGGTCTTCTGGAGTTAACTCTAAATAGCGTTCCCGTTGCACCCAAGCCACATCAGGAGAGCGACTGGCCCCATTTGGCAGACGAAAAATGGTCGAAGAACTAAACACATATCCCAATCTCGTTTGACGATTCCAGATGACCAAATCAGCAATAAAGTCTGCTTCTCGCTTGCCACTGTCTCCACCAACTGGGGGCATAATAACTAAGTCTCCTTGGGGCGATCGCTCAAAGCGGAGTTCATCATGATTACAACAGAGTTGATAAAACTGCTCATCGGTGAACTCAACCCGATCCAACTTCAACAGTAACGGCTTCATTCGTCCCCTCCATTCCCTAAAAACAACTCCATCGGACGGGGATTCACCACCTCCGTCTCCTCGACAACCTCCACCGACTCAGCGGTTTCTATTGGCATCTCTCCATAGGCCTCCATCCCCACACAAGAACAGACGAGATTGCGATCGCCGAACGCCGCATCAATCCGGCCCACCGGAACCCAAAACTTCGCCTCCCGACACCAGGGGAGAGGATAAGCCGCCTGTTCCCGAGAATAAGGACGCTCCCACTCCCCAGACAACAACGACTCCGCCGTATGAGGGGCATTCTTGAGCAGATTATTCCCCTCATCCACCTCACCCCACTCAATCGCCTCAATCTCGCCCCGAATAGCAATCATCGCCTCACAGAAGCGGTCAATCTCCGCCAACGACTCACTCTCCGTCGGTTCCACCATCATTGTCCCCGCCACCGGCCAAGACATCGTCGGCGCATGAAAGCCATAATCCATCAGCCGCTTGGCCACATCCTCCACCGTGACTCCCGCTGACTTGCGCAGGGGACGTAAATCCAAAATACATTCATGGGCCACCCGTCCCGATTGACCTTTATATAACACCGGATAGACCCCATCAAGCCGTTG
>CAZXWM010000372.1:0-3953 GCA_964644215.1 uncultured Phormidium sp. | reverse complement strand
GTCAACACTGGTATAGAATGGTCAACGGCAACCCTTGGAGAGGTGGCAGAGTGGTCGATTGCGTCCGACTTGAAATCGGATGAAGTGAAAGCTTCCGGGAGTTCGAATCTCCCCCTCTCCGTTTTTAATTTTTGCTTGACCCAGCGAGTTCGCAAGCCTACTGCTGTTGTAGTTTGTGGCGGATTAGGTCGGCGATTTCCTGGTTTCCTTGCAGAATGGGAGGCAAGGCTTTGGCCTCAGACGGTTGCCGAGGCTGACGACGACCAACCAGGAGATAGGTGGTCATGTTCCCTTTCCCCTTAATCTCCATCTTGCCTCGTGGGGTTAGGATAAATCGAGATTTGACTAATCGATAGGTTTGTTGGGAGACTTGGATTTTGCCAGCTAAGCCATGGGATTCCATGCGACTGGCGGTGTTGACGGTATCTCCCCAAAGGTCATAGACAAATTTTTTCAGGCCAATCACCCCCGCCACCACTGGGCCGCTGTGAATGCCGATGCGGATGTCGAGGCGACTGTTGGCTTGGCGGTTTAACTCGGTGATGACTTGCTGCATATCGAGGGCCATGTCGGCGATCGCCTCGGCATGGTCTAATCGAGTTATGGGTAATCCTCCGGCGGCCATGTAAGCATCGCCAATGGTCTTGATTTTTTCGAGTTCGTAGCGTTCGGTGAGTTGGTCGAAGGCGGAAAAGATATAGTTGAGGAGTTTAACGAGTTCGGTGGCTGAAATTTCTGAGGACAATTTCGTGAAACCGACAATATCAGCGAATAGGATGGTTACGGCGTCATAATGTTCAGCAATGGTTGTCGGGGTATCTTTGAGTTGGTTGGCAATGCTGACGGGCAGGATGTTTAAGAGTAATCGTTCGGTCTTAAGTTGTTCAATTTTCAAGGCTTCTTCTGCCAGCTTGCGTTGAAAGAATTGACCGATTTGATTGCTAACCGTCTCCATCATCTGCAACAGATCTATGTCTTTATCCAAGAGATCGGTTGAGAACAAACTCAAGATTCCCAGCTGATTGTCTCCGATGGTTAATGGACAAAAAGCCCCCGTATTAAGTCCTAGTTTGTTGGCTTCAGACTGTCGTTTATTGGAGATTTCATTGAGGTCTGACAGCCAAATATACTCTTGTTTTTTCCAGGTTTTTTGAATCCACTGACAGGGATAACGAAAACTCACATCAGTCCATTCCTCACTGTTTAGGCTTGGACTTATCCAAATATCAATACAGCGAAGTGTGTCGGATTGATCAGATTCAACGGATGTTTCAGTGGATGTGTTAGCTGAAATGGGTTGCCAAAACTCACAAATCTCCCAGCCAAGTCCTTCGGCTAAGCCTTGTAACAGTTTGGGGAGGGCATCGACAAAGCCTCGGGATTGAGATAAGACTTGAGTGACGGTATTATGAGCCATCAACCGTCGTTGTGCAAGGTGGCTTTTGGTAATATCTCGACCAATATAAATTAGCTTAGTCTGTTCTTCGAGGTTGAGGGAGTTTTTGTTGATATCAGAACTATCAAAGACTGAACAAGTAAAGGAAACAATTGATTTTTTGCTATTTTTGCCAATTAAAATTACATCACATTGCCGTAAAATTTCTCCCGTTGTCTCAAAAAGAAATGCTTGATTATCGACGACATCAAAGTCCTTATCTCCGATTAAATCCGTTAATGATGTACCAATAAGTTGCGATTCCTCATAGTTGAGTAAGTCGATCGCCACTTGATTGGCTCTCAGGATTGTTCCCGAGAGATCGGTTACAAACAGCGAGTCGGGCATCGATCGCAAAATCTGTTCAATCTGCGCCTCTGATACTAAGAGCTTATCAACCGTTAACTCCAACTCGTTAGAGCCTTGAACTAGGCGTTGTTCTAACCCCATGCGATCGCTGACATTTTCTAACAATAAAACTAAGCCCTGGGGGTTATCCGGGCGTTCATCATAGATAATATATAAATCCCAATAACTTAGAGGAGCTTCAGTCTCCCCGTAACGGGCGATCGCCTTTAACTCAAAATAAGACTCGACCCCGTCCCGAATCAAATCCATCACAGCTTCGAGGCCAAACAGTTCCGGTAACAGCTCAAAAATGTCGTGATCAATGGCCAAGTCACCCTCAATCCCAAGTACATCCTGTACATTCGAGGAGGTATCCACCACCCGCGATCGCCCATCAATGGCAACATATTCTAAATGGGGCAGAACCGATAACTTGAGAAGAGGGCGACTCATAGTAACTTAACTGGATTTCAAGGGTGGCCGTTAAACAATGCTTCTCAACCTGGACGAACTCCCCGATTAAGACTTAAGATAGTTTGCCACAAACTCACCGTAACGCTCACGAACCGCCCGAGGCAAACTGCCAAACCCTTTGCGGGCCGTCTGTCCCGTCCGGGGAGGACAGCAGTCCTGAAACGACGCCGTTAAATCACTCTCAGTGGTCTCATAATCAAAAGTGATCTCCTCACCGGCCGCAATATGTCGCAACGCCACAAAATCAAAGGCCCCCCAGGCGTTATCCTGAACTCCAGTCGTGGGATTATCGGAATGATTGATGCGAATCGCCGGTTCGTCCATTTCCACATGAACCTCCCAATCGACCTGAATCGAGTAAATGGTGCGTTGGTCATAAACGCCAACGCGACGGCCAACCACCACTGTCTCCCCTTGGCGAAACGGACGCAAGGCGAACACCCCCCGTCCCTTCTCTCCAGCAGCGCGAATTTCGACGTCAATGCCTGTTTTTACATTCATGTTTAGTGAGGGTCTCGAAACTATGAAGCAATATCTTCTGCCCCTAGAGTGACATCCAACGGCTCCCATCGTCCACTCTGTTGATTAGTCTTAATTGTTATCCTCACGTGACCCCTGTGTTGACCCTCTTGGGCATTCTCAAAGCCAATCTGCTGAACCCACAACTGCAACGTCTTTGGGGGAAACTCACCAGCCTGAGTCCAGGCAAATCTCCCAACCGTTTACTTCATGTCTTGGCCTTGGCGGCGATCGTCATGGCCCTAAATGTCATCAGTTATACCCTAGCCAGTTCCCTGTTTGTCAGCAATGTGGGAGCCGCCGGACTGCCCCTGTCTTATATTTTAGTCGGATTAGCCTCAAGTCCCATTTACGGTTGGTTTTCACAAATCGTCGATCGCATCCCCCATCACGCCCTCTTCCGCTACTGGGCCTTACTCACCGGCAGCATCGTCCTCGGCTTACGGGCCTTGCTCTTTTGGGATGTTCAGCCGATTTACTACACCCTCTATGTCGGCGTCTATTTCCTCTGGACGCTTCAACTCGACATTCTCCTACCGACGCTGATTTCGGATTATTTCACCTCCCGCGAATACAAACGTATCGCCTCCTATATTACCGTCTGCCAAGCCCTCGGAGGCTTCCTCGGGGGCATGATTGTGGGCCTATTAGCCAATCTACTCTCGACGGCGGATATCTTGCTCTTAGTCCCCACCTTATACCTAGTCGTCTTTGCCCTAGTCTGGAACCTGCAACGACAAGAACAGCCCGTTCCTCCCGAAGAGAGCGATCGCCATGCCGATGCCCCCCCAGCCAACCTCGGCGATCTCATACGAGACTATCCCATCTTCAAATGGCTGGCCGGGTCTACCTTTCTCTGGATTGTCCTCTACGGCATTGCTGAATATCTCTATTTTGATGCCTATGCCCTCCATTTTGCCGATCGCCCCGAGAGTCTCACGGCCTTCCTCGGTGGATTTAGTGCCGTCAACAGCATCCTGCAAGTGGTGGTCTTGTTATTCGTCACCCGACGACTGCTGATTGGACGCGTTGGCGTCGATGGCACTAATCCCATTTACCCGATTACCACAGCCCTAGCCTTTCTGGGGCTGTGTCTCGGCTTAGGAGTCGGTTGGGTGTTTCCGGCGGCCCTATTTGCCCATTTCAACTCCTCCACCATTGACACTGCCATCAACCA
>CAZXWM010000371.1:0-4012 GCA_964644215.1 uncultured Phormidium sp. | reverse complement strand
GGGGTTTGTGACGAAACCGGTGAGTTTGAAGACGATCGCCGAGGCGTTGAAGGGTTGTGAGGTGACGCAACGGTAAGATCCCCTAAAATCAAGGGGATGTTGTTTGGTTGGACAGTTCTTTTGACTGTATTGTCTCCCTCGCCGTCGAGTTACCGGCTGTTACTGCCTTATCTGAGGCCTCATCGTTCTGTGATTGTGGCGGCGATCGCCTGTACGTTAGGATTTACACTATTTTGGCCGCTACTGGGTTGGCTGGCGGGACGGATTGCTGAATATATTGGTGAGGGGGATGTGGGGGCGATCGCCCAGTTGGCGGCTTGGAGTGCGGTTATTTTTGTGGTTCGGGGTGCGGTTCAATATGGACAGGATGCGTTGATGGCCCGGGCTGCGTTAGCCACGGCGTTTGATTTACGCTGTCAAACCTACGCTCATTTACAACGGTTGAGTCTGGATTACTTCGCCACGGCTAAAACGGGAGATCTCTCTTATCGCCTCACTGAAGATATCGATCGCATCGGTGAGGTGGTGAACAAAGTCTTTCATCAGTTCCTCCCCAGTGTTTTACAACTGCTGGTGGTTCTCGGCTATATGGTTTGGCTAAATTGGCAATTGACGCTGGCGACGTTTTTGATTGCCCCGATTATGGCCGGGTTAATTGGTGGTTTTGGCGATCGCCTGCTGCAAGTCTCCCGTCGCAGTCAAAGTCAAATCTCGAATTTGGCGGCTTTATTGACGGAACTGTTCGCCGGGATGCGTTTGGTTCAGGGATTCGCCGCTGAAGACTACGCCAATCATCGCTTCTCCCAAGCGGCGGATCTCAACCGTCGCACGAAATACACCGCTGAACAACTCAAAGCACTCCAGTTTGTGGTGGTGGGATTCCTCGAAGCCATGAGTGTGCTGTTGTTGTTTTACCTGGGGGCCTGGCAAATCTCCGAAGGACATCTCACGGGTGGCGGTTTTGTCAGTTATATTGCGGCGGTGGCCATGTTGATTGATCCGATCTCCCTCGTTACCAGTAATTACAACGAGTTTAAGCAGGGAGAAGCCTCCGTCGATCGCCTGTTTGAGTTACTGCATCTTCAGCCGTCGGTACAGGAGTCCCCTGAGGCGATCGTTCTGCCGCCGCTGACGGGCAAGATTGAGTTTTCTCAGGTGTCGTTTGCTTATGGTTCGCCGGATACCGAGTCCCCGACATGGGTGTTAGAGAAGTTGAATCTTCTGATTTTCCCTGGAGAAACCATCGCCCTGGTGGGGGCTTCTGGGGCCGGCAAATCGACGCTAATCAATCTCATTCCCCGCTTCTATCAGCCTCAACGGGGTCAAATTCTCCTCGATGGGGTGGATGTGGCCCAGGTGACGCTGAAGAGTTTACGCCGACAAATTGGCATTGTGCCACAGGATACGGTCTTGTTTGCGGGAACGGTGGCCCAAAATATCGCGTTTGGCCGGGAGGCGTTCGATCTCGAAGCGGTGATTGAGGCGGGGAAGGTGGCTAACGCTCATGGGTTTATTTCCCAACTCCCCGATGGCTATTTCACGCTCCTCGGGGAACGGGGAATTACGCTGTCTGGGGGACAACGGCAACGGTTGGCGATCGCTCGGGCAGTCCTTCTCGATCCGAGTATCCTGATTTTAGATGAGGCCACCTCAGCCCTCGACTCGGAATCAGAAGCGTTGGTACAGGAGGCCTTGGAGCGCATTACCGGCGATCGCACGGTTCTGATTATCGCCCATCGCCTGGCCACCGTCCGCCGCGCCGATCGCATTTTAGTCATGGAAGCCGGACAATTGATTGAATCAGGAACTCACTCTCAACTCCTAGCCGCCAATGGACGCTACGCTCAGTTTTATGCCCAACAGTTCCATTGAGGTTCCCGTGAGGGTTGAAACTGGGGCAAAAATAGGGTCTTCTCCTCCCTCCCCACAGGGCATCTGCAAAAATTTCAAAAAAAATTGCCTCAAGGGGTTGACATCCCCTGACAATTTTGCCATGATAGTAAACACGCAAACGCAAGTGAGCGTTTTGCGGGTGTAGCTCAGTGGTAGAGCGTCACCTTGCCAAGGTGAATGTCGCGCGTTCGAATCGCGTCACCCGCTTTTTGCCCGCTTCTCAACCCATTTCCCCCAGCCGGTTGGTTTGGGGGATATTTCTTTGCCGCTTTGGCACAGTCGGGGACTAGCGGTTGAGAAACTGACTGGCGAGACTAATGGCGTTACTGACGTTGATTCCGCCATCCCCAGAGAGGAAGTCCATCAGAACTGGGTTATCGCCCGCTTGGGGATCTTGGCTAGAATTTCCCGATTTGATGAGATTTAAGACCAGAGGCACAAAGATAGGCAATAGCGCCTGAATTTGGTTGGGATTCGCCCCCGTTTTTTGGCTGGCTTCAGAAACAACCTCTTGCTGCTGTTGGGGCGAGAGTAGGGCTTGTACGGCGTCAAGACTCGATTGAGTACCGCCAAATTGCTCAATTAGGGTTTGCACGGTTCCGGTTCCTTCGCGATCGCATTTAGATTTAAGGCTAGACTGGACTTGTTTACCGACAAGAGACAGCAACACCTGACTGGTGTTCGTATTGAGTCCCTCACGGCCACCACTCTCCTGAAGGGTGCTGATAATCCCGCCAATTTGTCCGACATTCGCCTGTAGATTGGGATCGTTGAGGGCGCTGGAGATTTTTTCAAAGATAGACATGGATGCTTGAGATTGCTCGTTAATTCGCTGGACTTGTTGATTTTAACCTAGCGGGACTCGAAATCTGGGGCGGATTCCCCGTCTCTGGCCAACCGCCTATGGCACACTTGTAGACAACGCCCAACCCCTAGGACATCTGCGACATCTCCCCCTAACATGACTAACCCCACCGACGCGAAGCCAAAGCCAGCATCTCACCGCGAGGCGAGTCAGGTCAACCGTTTACAGCGTTTGAGTTATTTACTCGATCAGTCGATTCCCATTCCCGGTACAGGGTATCGTATTGGTCTTGATCCGATTTTGGGACTCTTTCCAGCTTGGGGAGATGCGGCGGGAGCGGTGTTGTCGGTCTATATTGTGGTGAATGCACTTCAGTTGGGGGTTTCTAAGCCGGTACTGCTGAAGATGCTCTCCAATATCTTGCTCGAAACCCTGGTTGGGGTGGTTCCAGTCCTCGGCGATATTTTTGACGCCACTTGGAAGGCGAATTTACGCAATATGCAGTTGCTGGAGGCTCATCTCAATAGTCCCAGTCTCGGCCCTCGTAAACCAGTGAATCCCCTACTGTTGGTGTCGGTGGTGGTCGTTTTGGTGCTAGTCCTCGTTGCGGGGATTGTGTTGAGTCTCTGGCTGCTGGGGTGGGCGCTCTCTAGCCTCTTGAACTAGGTTGAGCGTTAACAGGGGAGATAGGCTCTGGAAATCGGGTTTTCCCTAGCCAATCTCGTGGTTCCAACTCTGGCCCGGCTAGTTCTGCTTAGATTTAGGTTTATTTTTCAATACCCAGAGATTTTTTTCCCGGACAAATCCCAGTTTTTTCAGCCAGCGTGAGATGGTTCTGGGACTAATCTCGTCGGGCCATAACTCAGCCATCTGCGCTTGAGTTTTATCGGCATTTGCTTCGACAAAGGTGCGAAATTCGGCTAAATCTTTAATTTTATGACTATGGCCGGGGGGACGATAGTCTCGGGGGCGAAAATCTCCTGTCTCGGCTTTGCGTTTGAGCCAGAGATGAATGGTGTTGCGGCTAATCCCGAACACTTCACTCACGTCACATTTTTTCATGCCATCGACTTCAATGGCCTTAATCACTTTCTGGCGTAAGTCATAGCTATAATTGTTTGCCATTTGAGCGACCCTCTCTAATATCGTTAAGATTCAGCGGCGAACTGGCGCTGTTGGACTGCTGTTGAACAGGTGTAGCCCGATTATAGCGGATGTCCTGCTTGATGTGGCAAGTGAAGAAGGGAATAGGGAACACCGGAACTGGGAACAGGCAACAGAACTTTACTCGTGTCATGGCTGAAGCCGTGACAC
>CAZXWM010000370.1:2760-4014 GCA_964644215.1 uncultured Phormidium sp. | reverse complement strand
GGGTCAGATTGACGATATCACAGCGCAGAAATTGGCGTAAAACGTAATGGATTTTGGTGTTGGTTTTCTCTCCAATAACGTAATGCTGCCGATCCTAGACTTGTTCTATGGGATCGTGCCAAGCTACGGACTGGCAATTGTTGCCCTAACCCTGGTGATCCGATTCGCGCTTTACCCCCTTAGCGCCAAATCGATCCGCAGTATGCGTCGGATGCGAGTCGCACAGCCGGCCATGCAAAAACGGGTAAAAGAAGTTCAAGAACGATATAAGGATGATCCGGCGAAACAGCAGGAAGAAATGAGTGCTGTTTACAAGGAATTTGGCAATCCCCTGGCAGGCTGCTTACCAATTTTGGTACAGATGCCAGTGTTATTCGCCCTATTTGCAACCTTACGAGGATCGCCGTTTGCTGACATCGGTTACCCGGTGGAATTAGAGATTTTTCCTCGCGAACAGATCGAGCGCATTCAACCTCAGGTGTATACGAGCGATCCCAAAAATATCTATGTCACCGATGGCGTTCACCGCAAAATCGCAGCGGTGTTACCGGCCGGAAATCGCCTGGTGGTGGGGGAAAAAACCCGCTTAGAGTTCCAATCCTTAGATGGAACCCCCTTGCAACAACTGCTTCAGGACTACGACAACCCGGATGTACAACCGCAATGGCAAATCAAAGACGGTGAAAATCGGGTGGCGATCGCTGAAGATGGCACCTTAGAGGCCCTACAACCCGGAAAAGTGACCCTAGAAGGGAAAATCCCTGGATTAGCGGCAAATAAAGGCTTCCTGTTTATTCAGGCTTTGGGTCGAGTCGGTGCCACGGGCGACAATGGAGAAATCCACTGGGATATTGTAGGCATGGTTCTGTTTTTTGGTCTGAGTCTCTATCTCAACCAGATTCTCTCAGGACAAGGCCAAGATAGTAATGCTAATCCCCAGCAGCAAACCATTAGTAAGCTCACCCCTGTGATCTTCTCGGGGATGTTTCTGTTTTTCCCGCTTCCGGCTGGGGTGTTGATGTATATGGTGGTTGCTAACATCTTCCAAACCCTGCAAACCTTTATCCTGTCTCGGGAACCCCTACCGGAGAATCTGCAAAAAATTGTGGATGCTGAGGCCAAAACAGTCGAAAGTGAAGATGAACGCCAGACTTTACCTTTTGAGCCTGGTCGCTCAAAGAAAAAGAAAAAGGCATCATAAACAGGGGCTATGGCAAATTCTGAACAAGTAGGCGTTGATTGGCTGAAGACTTT
>CAZXWM010000370.1:0-2750 GCA_964644215.1 uncultured Phormidium sp. | reverse complement strand
TGGATGCTCAAGAGAAAGCCAAAGCGAAAGATGGATCTCGTCAAGAGTTACCGTTTGAGCCGAAACGTAAGAAAAAAGCCGGCCAGTCTTGAAGCGATGAGTTGGGCCAAAAACCTGTTCCGAGCGCCGGGACAGGTTTTGCTGCGGCTGGGAATCGGTTTGATAGGATGACCAGATGTCGTCACAGGTTGGGAGGACTTGACAATGGAGCCAATTTATGTTCCATCACTACTCAAAGCACCAGAAAAAACGGAAGTCATCGACTTTAAGCAGTTTATCGCTGACTTGGAGACCCTAATGCCGGTGCAAGGGACGATATCCGTGAGCCATCAGGGAACCTACCTACAAGTTTCGGCAACGATCAAGGCGATCGTCACCTTGACCTGCGATCGCTGCTTGCAACAATATAACCATCGCCTCAATGTCTCCCCCGACGAGGTAATCTGGCTCGATGTCAACGCCGATCGCAGCGATGATTTGCCCCTCGAACAAGAAGTCCTCAGCGAAGAACTGATCGAAAGCCTCCATCCCGAAGCAACCTTCGATCCAGAAAACTGGCTCTACGAACAACTATGCCTGGCCCTACCCCACCGCAAACTCTGCCGTCAGGACTGCGATGGCATTGAGGTGAACATCACCACGCCACCGCCCATTGATCGCCGCTGGGCCGCCTTGCAAAATCTCCAAGGAAAACTTCCGAGTGAGCCAACTCCCTAACACATGAGCTTTAAAGACGAGTTTGAACTACTGCTACGAGCGCGTTACCCGATTCTCTACATTTCCACCTTGGAAGAAGAACGAGTCGAAGCCAGTATTCGCCAATCGGCTCAAAGTCAAGGCAATCGTGCCGTCTATATCTGGGACTTTGTTGAGGGCTATCAGGGCAACGCCAATGATGCCGGGAAGGCGAAACGCAATCCCCTACAGGCTCTCGAACAGGTAGAGAAACTGCCGGCTAATGCCCCGGCTATCTTTGTGTTGCGCGACTTTCATCGCTTCCTCGATGATATTTCCATCTCCCGCAAATTACGGAATTTAGCCCGTTTACTCAAGTCTCAACCCAAAAATTTGGTGCTGCTGGCCCCGAATGTCGCCATTCCCGAAGATTTGAGCGAAGTTTTGACGGTGATGGAGTTTTCCTTACCTACGGGAGAGGAAATTCGCCGGGAAATTGAGGGACTGTTATCGTCAACGGGCCGTCCCTTGGGCGATCGCCTCCTCGATGAGATGGTGCGATCGTGTCAGGGACTGTCGTTGGAGCGGATTCGTCGGGTTCTGGCCCGAGCGATCGCCACCCATGGCCAACTCGAACCCGAAGACGTTGACCTAATCCTCGAAGAAAAACGCCAAACTATCCGCCAAACCCAAATCCTAGAATTTTACGGGGCCACCGAAGACATTAGCGATATCGGCGGCTTGGATAATCTCAAGGATTGGTTACTGCGACGAGGAGGCGGATTCTCAGAAAAAGCCCGCGAGTATGGACTGCCCTATCCCCGAGGTTTGCTGCTCGTGGGCATTCAGGGAACTGGGAAGTCCCTCAGTGCCAAGGCGATCGCCCATCACTGGCATCTACCCCTATTACGGTTAGATGTGGGGCGACTGTTCGCCGGCTTAGTGGGCGAATCTGAATCCCGCACCCGTCAGATGATTCAAGTAGCCGAAGCCCTGGCCCCCTGCATTCTCTGGATTGATGAAATCGACAAAGCCTTTGCCGGCCTCGGTGGAAAAGGAGACGGAGGAACCACCAGCCGCGTCTTCGGCACCTTTATTACCTGGTTGGCCGAGAAAGACTCCCCCGTGTTTGTGGTGGCCACAGCCAACGATATTCAGGTCTTACCGCCTGAGATGTTGCGTAAAGGTCGTTTTGATGAGATTTTCTTTGTCGGTTTACCCAGCCAAGCCGAACGCCGGGAAATCTTCTCGGTGCATCTGTCTCGCTTACGGCCCCATAACTTGGCTAACTACGATCTCGATCGCCTGGCCTATGAAACCCCCGATTTCTCAGGGGCTGAGATTGAACAGATGATTGTCGAAGCCATGCACATCGGCTTTAGTCAAAATCGTGACTTTACCAGCCAAGATATCCTAGAAGCCGCCAGCCAAATTGTGCCGCTGGCTCGCACCGCTCAAGAAAAAATCCAGTTTCTGCAAGACTGGGCCACCTCCGGGAAAGCGCGTTTAGCCTCCCGTCAGAGTAGTCTATCGAGTCGTATCCAAGGACAACTACGGGGTGATTCTTAACCACCCGTTTTTCCCATGAATCTGTCCAATTTAGCCAAATTTATTCTCGGCTTCACCCTGGCGATCGCCCTGACTCTGGGCGGAGCTGTGGCCGCGTCCCTCTATCTTGTGGCCCGCTTGACAGCACTGCCCCCCAAACCGGAGTTTGACAGCCCCCAAGCGTCCACCACAACCGCTGTCAGTACAACCCCCACCCCAGAAGCGACCCCAGAACCGGAGCCAACCCCAGAGCCTGAACCCACCCCAAACCCCGGACTCTATCAGGCTCGCGTCACCTGGCCCGAAGGCTTGCTGCTGCGAGACAACCCCAGTTACGAGGCCGGCAGCTTGGGGGGTATTGCCTTTAATGAAACGGTAACGGTCTTGGAAAATGCCGAGAATGGAGCCTGGCAGCGGGTTCGCTCTGAGTCGAGTAATCAAGAAGGTTGGGTGGTTGGCGGCAACTTAGAGGAAATCTCGACTCCCTAAGCAACTCGGCGTGAACTACTGAACGCTGAATCAAAGAT
>CAZXWM010000369.1:0-4033 GCA_964644215.1 uncultured Phormidium sp. | reverse complement strand
AAAGGCGGAACGGCCCACGAAGGCGGCGCGATCGTTGGGGGCCAGGTTCACCACTTCGCTGACAAAGCGGCTGGTTTCGGTCAGTTGGGCAAGCTGGTGGTCATCTAAACAGTGATAGCCGAGTTTAAGCTGCAAGTTGGCGATCGCCGAGCAAAGATTGGCATTACCACAGCGTTCGCCATAGCCGTTAATGGTTCCCTGAACCATGGTCGCTCCTCCCAACACCGCCGCGACGGCATTAGCGACGGCCATTTCACTGTCATTATGGGTATGAATCCCCAAAGGAATCGACTCTCCTAACTCCGAGATGACCTCCGAGACGATTGGCGTCACCTCATGGGGTAAACTGCCGCCATTGGTGTCACAGAGGGTTAACCATTCCGCCCCAGCGTCAGCGGCCGCTTTTAGGGTTTTTAGGGCATAGTCAGGATTGTGTTTGTAGCCATCGAACCAATGTTCGGCATCGTAAATCACTCGCCGTCCCTGGCTACGGAAGTATTCGATGGTGTCTTGGATCATGGCCAGGTTTTCCTCAAGGCTGGTGTTTAGGCCTTCGGTGACATGGAGATCCCACGACTTGCCAAATAGGGTAATCCAGTGCGTTCCTGCCGCTAAAATCGGTTGCAGCATGGGGTCATCGGCGGCCCGGCGGCCTGGACGACGAGTCGAACAAAAGGCCACCACTTCAGCGTGGCTCAGAGGCTGTTCTTTGAGTTGCCAGAAAAACTTGACATCTTTGGGGTTCGCACCGGGCCAACCTCCTTCGATAAAGGGAACGCCGAGGCGATCGAGTTGATGGGCGATGCGCAGTTTATCTTCTAGGGAGAGGGATAGGCCTTCACATTGGGCGCCATCGCGCAAGGTGGTGTCGTAGATGGAGAGAGGTTTGGCAGTCATGGGCGAGGAGGAATTGTTTGTGGTTGTGGGTTCACCACTCCCAAATTTTAACCCGATGCTGTGATTGAGCTGCCAAGTTGTCACAATAGGTTGTCACAATAGATAGAGACAAGATATCGAAGCTAACGGATAAACGTTTCCACGAATCACTATGCCAACTGTGACTGCTGCCGGACAAACCATGACTTGCGATCGCGGGGAGAATCTGCGTCGCGTTCTTCTGCGCCACGGAATTGATCTGTACAATGGCAAAGCCTCTGTGATCAATTGCCGGGGGATTGGCTCCTGTGGAACCTGTGCGGTGGCGGTTGAGGGCCAGGTATCTGAGACCAATTGGCGCGATCGCACCCGGCGATCGCTTCCCCCTCATGATGGTCAGCGTTCCCTACGTTTGGCCTGTCAAACCCAAGTTCTCGGAGATGTGTGGGTGACGAAGTTTGATGGCGTCTGGGGCCAGGGAACAACTCCGGTTTGGACGGCCGATTCTCAGTAACTTCGTCGATAAACCTGTTAATAAACCGATTGTGCAACGTATTATTCAGGTGGTACTAGGGGTTCTGTTAGCTATGGCGATTCTCTTCTGGCTCGCTGAAGCTCAGGTGTTTGAAGAGACTCCCTCCCCCGAGGAGTCCGTTGAGGATGAGTCGATTCCTGAGGCGGTTCCGTTGAGTCCTCCCTCTCCTAATCCCGAGACAACCGCTGCACCTAGTCCCACAGCTACACCTAGTCCCACGGCCCGGCCGAGTCCAACCCCCACACCGACCCCGGAGGTTGATGCAAATGGTGATGCAATTCCTGCCCTGTGGTAAGTCATCTAAGTTATTTGAGTCAAACGTTCAGTCAAGATCATGAGTAGTGAGATTTTAGTTATTGGTGGCGGTGTGATGGGGTTGTCCATCGCCGTCGAACTCACGTTACGGGGGGCCAGTGTCACCGTTGTGAGTCGAGATAGCCAACAGGCGGCGAGTCAGGCGGCGGGAGGAATGTTAGCCCCCCAAGCTGAAGCGTTGGCTGTGGGGCCGATGTTGCAGTTATGTTTGCAGTCGCGATCGCTGTACCGGGATTGGACAGAGAAACTCGAACGTCTCTCGGGGATTGCGACGGGATATTGGCCCTGTGGCATCCTGGCCCCAGTCTATGAGGTTCCGACGAGTTCTCCTCCGTCAGAGGCGGGGCCGTCGTTGTGGCTTGACTCTCAGGCGTTGCAGGAGTATCAGCCGGGATTGGGGGCTGATGTGGTGGGGGCCTGGTGGTATCCCCAAGATGCTCAGGTGGATAATCGGGCCTTGATGCGATCGCTCCTCGGGGCCGTCGAAGCCTTGGATATTAAGTTAAAAGAGGGAGTTACGGTTGAGGCGATCGCCCAGGAAGGCGATCAAATTGTCGGTGTACAAACCGCCGCCGGACTCCTCACCGCTGACCATTATGTGCTGGCGACAGGGTCTTGGTCGAATCAATTGCTACCTCTGCCCGTTAAACCCATTAAAGGGCAAATGTTCTCCGTTCGCGCCCCCCGTGTCAATGGGGAATTGCCTCTACGGCGAGTTCTCTATGGCCCCAATACTTATATTATTCCCCGTGGTCATGGCGAGATTGTGGTCGGGGCCACCTCGGAAGATGTGGGCTTTGTGCCGGGAACGACCCCTGAGGGACTGCGATCGCTCCTTGAGCGGGCCATCCGCCTCTATCCCGCTCTCAGGGACTATCCCATGCAGGAAATTTGGTCAGGATTGCGCCCGGCAACCCCCGACGAACTGCCAATCTTAGGCGATAGCTACTGTGACAACCTCAGCTTAGCAACGGGTCATTACCGTAACGGCATTCTCCTGGCCCCCATCACCGCTCAACTCATCGCCAATCTCATCTGTAACCAGCAACGAGATCCTCTCCTAGAGGCCTTCGCTTGGAATCGCCCCCAATCCTCCTCAACGACCTCAGAGACTATGCTGACCTCGATTCGTCAACCGACCCCTCAACCTGTGCCACTCAACCCTTCTGAAAACGATCCCCTGATCATTGCGGGTCGGTCGTTTCGGTCTCGCATCATGACCGGAAGCGGCAAATATACGGACTTTGAGACGATGCGCGGTAGTATTGTCGCCAGTGGCTGTCAGATTGTCACCGTGGCGGTTCGTCGGGTGCAAACCAACGCTCCCGGCCATGAAGGCTTAGCGGAGGCCTTAGATTGGTCAAAAATCTGGATGTTGCCCAACACCGCTGGCTGTAAAACCGCCGAAGAAGCCATCCGTGTCGCGCGACTGGGACGAGAAATGGCCAAACTCTTGGGACAGGAAGACAACAACTTTGTCAAACTGGAGGTGATTCCTGATTCTACCTATCTTCTCCCCGATCCCATCGGCACTCTTGAAGCCGCTGAACAACTGGTTAAAGAAGGATTTGCGGTTCTCCCCTATATCAATGCCGACCCCATGTTAGCCAAACGCCTCGAAGATGTCGGCTGTGCGACGGTGATGCCTCTCGGCTCTCCGATTGGCTCTGGGCAAGGGATTCAGACGGCGGACAATATCCGCATTATTGTCGAAAATGCTCAGGTTCCGGTGGTGGTTGATGCGGGGATTGGTACGCCGAGTGAGGCGGCTTTGGCGATGGAGTTGGGGGCTGATGCGGTCTTGATTAACTCGGCGATCGCCTTGGCTCAAAACCCTGTCATCATGGGACAAGCCATGGGGATGGCCGTCATCGCTGGACGACTGGCCCACCAGGCCGGACGGATTCCCATTCAGGCCATGGCCAGTGCCAGTTCCCCTCTCACGGGGACGATCTCAGGTTAAGAGGATATCAATTGCCGCCTAGTCCTCGGGAACGCCGTGGTTCTCGGCCAATGTTCCAATTCCCAAATCTAAGATACAATTAGCTCAAATTTGTCAAGGGAGGATCTTTAATATGCTCGACATTGCCGAAACACGCACCTCAGTCGCAGTTCTCCTCTCTTGGCTTCTTTTTGTCGTCACACTGGTTCCTGGCGGCTTCCTGGGCTATCTATTGCGCCGTAATGGGGTTTGGATTGGGGTCGGACTCTGGGTGGTTAGTCTCCTCTTGCCCTTCCCCACCGCTGAACTGGCGGCCATCTCCCATCGCGGCTTTACCGGATTAGCCGCAGGAACCATCCTGGGCT
>CAZXWM010000368.1:0-4037 GCA_964644215.1 uncultured Phormidium sp. | reverse complement strand
GGAACTTTAACTCTTGCTCTGAACGTAGCTTGTTAGGGCTTAGGCTGGTCAGCTACCTGAAGGGGAGGCACGAAGCCCCCGTGCTTCAGCCGGGGGTGCTGACAGACCGATTTTAAGGACTGGTTTCAACCGTCAGTATAGCGAAAGTTGTCGAACCTCTTGCCCGTCGTATCTCAACCGATTCAGCTACAATGGAAGTTCATGTCAACGTTGGCGACGCATTAAGCTTTATAACCTCCTGTTCGCGGATTGGCGATCTGGCATTTCTCATCCTTCCGACTAGACGACCTGTGAACTTCTTTGGTACTGCACGCTCTCAACCCAATTCAGGTTCTCGTGGACGGCCGGAGCCTTCCTCTATCTCTCGTTGGCTTGTCTCTGACGTGGCTGTTCGCCGGGCCACGTCTCAGGATTTACGCACCCTTTCGGAGATTTTGGCGGCTAGTTTCCATGAAACCCAGGGCTGGCGAACCTGGTTGTTACCCCTGATTCGTCTAGGGATTTATGAGGATTTACGCCATCGTCTGCGCGATCGCCACCATCCCCACGCCTGTCTGGTGGCCATTGATGGCGATCGCCCTCGGCTCGTTCAGGGCCGAGATGGGGCTTTTTTAGACCGCGACGATCAGCTTTTGGGAACGGTTGAGCTAAGTTTGAAGTCAACTCCGGCAACGATGTGGCAGATGAATGGGTTGAGTTATCCCTACATCTCCAACCTGGCGGTTCGCCCCCAGGCCCGTCGCTGCGGTGTGGCGCGGCAACTTCTGGCCGCTTGTGAGCAAACCGCCCTAGAATGGGGCTTCCGGGATGTCTATCTGCATGTTTTAGATAACAACCTACCAGCTCGTGCCCTTTACACCCAGTTGGGCTACCGGATAAGACGGGTTGAGATCACTTGGGGAGCGAGTTGGTTTGGGCAACCCCGACAATTATTTCTCTCCAAGTCTCTCATCCGTCCGTGATGGGCCTCGCTCTAGGCTGTTGATCTCGCTAGGCTCAAACGCATCAGCTTGAAGGACGGCGATCGAGTCTGATAGAATCGGGCCAGGGTGTGGCCGGTCACGTCATGAGGGCTGGGCTAACTCTGGGACAGGTTGTGCTAAGGTCATGACATCTAGGTCATTGTATCTAGGGGGGTTCCATCATCTAAAACGCTCAGCACCTACGACCGTCTAGCCCACTAATAGAGCCAGTTTTTCCCGGATAGAGTCCCGATCTAGATCTCCCGTCGCCCTCAGGCTTGGGTACGAGTTCCGTGGTATCTCTTAACAAATTGGGTTACTCTAAGAACAGATGCCTCGCCCTTGACCGCCTGACTATGATCTAAGGCATGATCCATTCCTGAAACGAGAGTTACTGATATGTCTCGAAGCCTCGTTAAGTCTTCACAACCTGCCGAGCTTATTTCCCAGCTTAATAGCGGTCAGCTGTTGGCGGTCGATAGTCGTCGTCGCAACGGATTGATTATCTATAAACGATACCACGCTGAATTTGCCGGACCGGGGGCTGCTGTTGGGGGCTTTTTTGATGTAGGAACCCAACGAACGATTCCCGTTGGGGATCTCGCTCTCGTAGCACCCGAAGCGTACGAAGATCGGCAGAAAGCCTATTCCATTCGACGACATTGGATTCGCCTGACGGAACAGTTGACGGAGAACCCCGTCCCCCTGCAACGGGCGAAAATGTTGTTGGCCCAGTTTGAACATTATTTTGACGCAGATACGGTAAACAGTTTGCCTGATGATGCCTTAGCGAGCTTGGTGGGGGTTCTGCCCAGTACCATCAAGATGGTGCGTTACCCTAAGCGAGTCCAACCTCGGGAGTTGAGAGCAATGGCTAGGGTATAGAGACTCCTTAGGTGAAGAGTGCGTGAACGCCCCGGACAACAGGGTTTTGGGCGCGATTTTTTCGTGGCAAGGTTTAGATCGGCAAGGGAAAGACGAACCGAGAACCGCCTGGCCGTCTAGGAGGCGCTGGCGGCTAAATCCGCTGCGTTTTTGGCGTCGTCTAAGGCTGGACGTAGGCATTCTAACCATTGAATGAGACTATCGAGTTGCTTTTCAGCCGCGACGACTCCGAGACCACGCACGGTGACCTTCCCAGAACTATAGACGAACCGGGAGTGTAAATGTTTCGGTAAATGTCGTTTTAATAGTCCCCAGGCCGGTTCTTCCATGGGGGTCTCTAAAACGATATGTTGTTTTCCTTCGGGTTTGATGCGGGAAAATCCGAGAGTTTTGGCCAGTTGTTTGAGTTCCATCACCCGCAACAGTTGACTGGCGGCTTTGGGGAGGGGACCATAACAATCCTGCCAGTCGAGGGCGATCGCCTGCAAGGCTTGCGAGGAGTCAGCGGTAGCCACCTGACGATAGGCGCTCATTTTATGGTCGAGATCCCGGATATAGTTGCTGGGGATAAAGGCCGTCAGGTTGAGATCGACTTGGGTATCGTTGACTTTGGGGATGGCCTGGCCTTGAATTTCGCGGATTTCTTCTTCAAGCATGGTGCGATAGAGATCAAAGCCGATCGCATTCATCTGGCCCGATTGTTCAGCCCCCAACAGATTCCCCACACCGCGAATTTCGAGATCTCGCATCGCTAACTGATATCCTGATCCCAACTGACTGAACTCTTGCAAAGCCCGTAAGCGTTTCTGAGCCGCTTGAGAGAGTCGGCTACGCTGACTATAGAATAACCAAGCATGGGCCTGAATGCCCGATCGCCCCACCCGACCTCGCAATTGATACAGTTGAGACAGGCCAAAGCGATGGGCATCTTCAATCAAAATGGTATTGACGCGAGGAATATCTAAGCCTGACTCAACAATGGTGGTGCAGACGAGAACATCGGCTTCGCCATTACTGAAGGCTAACATCACCGATTCGAGTTGAGCCACGTCCATTTGACCATGGGCGATCGCAATTCTAGCACTGGGAACTAACTCACGAATTTTCGCCGATCGCTCCTCAATCCCTTCAACACGAGGAACGACGTAAAACACCTGGCCGCCGCGATCGAGTTCCTGGGCGATCGCCCCTCGGATGGTTTCCCAATCATAACGAGCCAAATGGGTTTTAATCGGACGACGGGAGGGGGGCGGCGTCGTAATCAGGCTAATTTCACGAATCCCCGATAGAGACATATAGAGCGTCCGAGGAATTGGCGTCGCCGTCAAGGTTAGGACATCAACTTGGGTTTTCAGGGCCTTAATTTTCTCTTTTTGACTGACGCCAAATCGCTGTTCTTCATCCACCACCAATAAACCTAAGCCTTTGAAGCTGACACTTTTGCCAAGAAGTTGATGAGTTCCCACCACCACATCCAACTCCCCAGTAGCTAAACGTTGCTGAATGTCTTTGCGTTCTTCGGCGGTACGGAAACGATTAAGTAGGCCCACCTGAATCGGATAGGGAGCAAACCGCTCTTTGAGGGTGTGATAATGCTGTTGGGTGAGGATGGTGGTGGGGGCGAGTAGGGCCACTTGTTTACCGGCGGTAATGGCTTTAAAGATGGCCCGGATAGCAACTTCAGTTTTGCCAAAGCCCACATCGCCGCAAACTAAGCGATCCATGGGGCGATCGCTCTCCATATCATGTTTAATATCTTGGGTGGCTTTAAGCTGATCGGGGGTAGGTTGATAGGGGAAGGAATCTTCGAGTTCTTGTTGCCAGGGAATATCACGAGGATAGGCAAATCCCTGTTGTTTAGCCCGTTGGGCGTAGAGTTTCAACAAGTCAATGGCAATTTTCTTGATGGCTTTGCGGACTTTGTTTTTCGTCCGTTCCCAAGCTTTGCCTGACATTTTGTTCAGTTGTGGGGTTCCGGTTCCGGTATGGCGGTAGCGAGAGAGGGAGTTGAGTTGATCGGCGGCGACGCGCAGGGTTCCATCGGCGTAACGTAACACCAGGTATTCGCGGGTTTCGTTATCCACCGTCAGGCTTTCGAGCTTGAGGAATTTGCCGATGCCGTGGTTGCGGTGAACCACAAAATCCCCCGGCTTCATCTTGTTGGGATCGACTTGCTTGGAGGTTGCCCTT
>CAZXWM010000367.1:0-4064 GCA_964644215.1 uncultured Phormidium sp. | reverse complement strand
TTATAATCTTTGATTTAACGGCGGGAGTGTCAACGCCGCCCCGGATGGAACGTTTAGGTTCCTGAGTCCTATGTTTGAAAGCGTCATGGGTTATCCTCTCAAGGAACTCCTGCATCGCTCCTTCGCTCCCCTTATCCACCCCGCAGACCTGCCAACTACCATGGAGGTCTTCCAATCGGTTCTAGCTGGAGAACGGGTGCGGCACCATGAATACCGTGTGCGTCATGCTGATGGTCACTATTATTGGCATTCGGTCAACCTCTCCCCCTTTCAAGAAGACAATGGCGAAACCGCTTGCCTAGGGGTGTCGAGCTTGATTCATGAGCGCAAACAAGCACAACTGGCTCTGCAAGACAGTGAACTGCGCTTACATCTGGCCCTAGAAGCCTCCAATACTGGACTCTGGGATTGGAATCTCCAGACCAATGAGGTAACATTTAATGCCAACTGGCGGGCTATGCTGGGCTATGGAGAGGATGAAATTGCCAATGATATTAATGAATGGGAAAGTCGCGTTCATCCTGAAGACTTACAAGCTATTTATGATGATATCAATCGACACTTAAAAGGGGAAGTTGACTTTTATCGAAATGAACAACGTTTGCGGTGCAAGGATGGCTCTTATAAATGGATTTTAGACCAAGGGCGGGTGGTGGAATGGGATGAAGCCGGTAATCCGACTCGCTTGATTGGCACTCACATCGATATTAGCGATCGCAAACAAACTGAACTGAAGCTACAACAACTGACTCAGCAACTGCAAAAAGCCCAAGAAGTCGCTCACTTGGGTCATTGGTCTTTGGATGTCGCTACCGACAAATTCACCTGGTCTGAGGGAGTCTTTCGGATCTTGAACCACCCCTTAGAGCAAGGGGAACCCAGCTTTGAAGAATTTATGGAGCAAATTCACCCGGAAGATCGGGATCTGGTTTTAGAGCGACTCAGTGCTGCCGGTCAAGGTATCTCGCAAAACCTTGATCATCGAATTATTCGCTCTGACGGTACGATTTGCCACCTCAATGTTCGCATTGAATTAGAATTTCAAGATGAACAGGTCGTCGGGATGTTCGGTGTGGTCATGGATATCACTGAGCGGGTGGAGAGGGAGCAGGCTCTTCAAGAGAGTGAGGAGAAGTTGCGATCGCTCTTTGACCTTTCCCCCTTGGGGATTGCCTTAACTGATATGCAGGGTCAATTCATTGAAGCCAACCCCGCCATCACTACAATTACAGGTTATACCGTTGAGGAACTCAAAACCTTGAGTTATTGGGAGTTAACCCCAGTTGAGTATGAGGAAGACGAAGCCCGACAACTGGAGTTATTAAATACCATTGGACGATATGGCCCCTATGAAAAAGAATATATCCACAAACAAGGGCATCGCGTCCCCGTTGAACTGAATGGGATACTGATTCCGGGGAGAGATGGGCAGGACTATATTTGGTCGATGGTTGCGGATATTGGCGATCGCAAACAAGCTGAAGCCATCAGAGTAGAACAGGTAAACCGGGAATTAAAACTGCTCGAAAATATCCTCGAAGTCGTTCTCGGGGGCTATTGGGATTGGGATATTCCCACCAATCAAGAATATCTAAGTCCAGGCTTAAAACGGATGTTGGGGTATGAGGATCACGAATTACCTAACTCGCCCGAAAGCTGGCAAAGGCTGGTCTTTAGCGAAGACTTACCGAGAGTCTTTCAACAGTTTGACGACCATATTCAGAGTCGAGGGAAAATCCCCTTCTACAATGAAGTCAGATATCACCATAAAGATGGTTCAACAGTCTGGGTGCTTTGTCATGGTCGGGTGATTGAATGGGACGACCAGGATAACCCCCTGCGGATGATTGGTTGCCATATTGATATTAGCGATCGCAAAGAAGCTGAACTCAAGTTCATCGAACTGAGCAATAAACTAAAAAAAGCCCAGGAAGTTGCTCAGTTGGGTCACTGGTCTTTGGATGTCGCTACCGGAGAAATTACCTGGTCAGAAGAAGTCTTTCGGATCTTTAACCGCCCCTCAGAGCAAGGAGAACCGAGCTTTGAGGAATATGTTGAGCAAGTTCACCCAGAAGATCGCGCCCTGTTTGCAGAACGACTCAATGCTGCCGGTCAAGGCATCTCGCAAAACTTTGATCACCGGATTTTAAGCCCGGACGGTAGGATCTGCCACCTCAATGCTCGCATTGAATTGGAAGTTGAGGATGAACAAGTCGTCCAGATGTTTGGTACCCTCATGGATATCACCGATCGCCGGGTGGCGGAACTCGAACTCGAACGCTTCTTTACTATTTCCCTGGACTTACTCTGCATTGCCGATACAGGCGGTCATTTCCGCCGCGTCAGCCAAGCTTGGTCAGATGTATTGGGGTATTCCTCCGCCGACTTGGAGGGACAAGTGTTCCTAGAGTTTGTCCACCCCGACGACCTCCCTGCCACCCTCGCTGCCATTTCCAACCTAAAAGAGGGGCAGCAGGTGATGAGATTCACCAACCGCTATCGCACCAAGTCCGGAAGCTATCGCCATATTGAATGGCTCTCTCTTCCCCAAGGCGAGTTGATTTATGCGGCAGCACGGGATATTACTGAGCGAATCGAAGCCCAAGAACAACTCGAATCCCTCTTAAATCGCACCCAACTCCTGAATGCTCTCAGCCATGAAGTTCGTCAATCCTTAGATTTGGATCAGATTATTCAGAGGACAGTTGAGGCAATTTTTGACGAGCTTGATCTTGATATTTGCTCCTTTGGCAATTACCGAGAAGATGATGGTCATCCTTATGTGGAAATCGTACAAGAAAAGCGGAAGTCAAGTTGTCAGAGTTGGTTAGGGGTTTATGATGCTACCCAGTATCCCGACTACCATCAGGCGTTACTGACGAATCAAGTGTTTACCTTTAACCGGCAAAATCCGGGAGAGGATTGCGATCGAGGTATTTATGAGTTCTGTGAGTCGATGGGGATGAATCTGTACCTGATGCTACCGATTCAGACGACGGAGCAACTGGCCTGCTTAGAAATGGGCAGAATTGATGGCTCCCGAGAGTGGCGACGAGATGAACTTGAGTTATTGGAAAGTCTGGGGCTGCAAGTGGCGATCGCCATGCAACAAGCTCACCTCTATCAAACTGCCCAGGAACGTACCGCAGAACTACAAGTCGCTTATCGGGACTTGCAAGAAGCGCAAGTGCAACTGGTTCAAGCGGAAAAAATGTCCAGTTTGGGTCAACTGGTGGCGGGAATTGCCCATGAAATCAACAATCCGGTCAGCTTTATTTATGGCAACCTAGAACCTTTGGGGGAATATGTCGCTGGTTTATTGGAAATTATCCAAACCTACCAAGAAACTTATCCTGAACCGCCTATAGAATTGAGCGAACTGATTGAGGACTTGGATCTTCCCTTCATCGCCGAAGATTTACCCAAAATGGTAAATTCGATGAGACATGGCGCTGATAGGATTCGGGATATTGTCAAGTCGCTGCGAACGTTTTCCCGTTTAGATGAAGCCGATTTGAAGGCTGTGGATCTCTATGATAATCTGGATAGCACGTTGATGATATTGCAAAATCAACTCAATGGCAGATCCGGTAAGCCTAAAATTGAAGTGATTAAAAACTATGGTGATTTGCCTCTAGTGGAATGCTACATTGGCTTGCTGAATCAAGTGTTTATGAATTTGCTAGTGAACGCCATTCAAGCTATTGAAAACCGGCAAGACACAGAGGGAAATTCCAGTTATAAAGGAGTTATTACGATTACTACAATTGCCAAAGAAGCGGGAGAGGTTGTCATTTCTGTTCAGGATAATGGTTTGGGAATGAGCGAGCCGGTCAAAGCGAAAATCTTTGAACCTTTCTTTACCACGAAACCCATAGGCTCTGGTACAGGAATGGGTTTACCCACCAGTCATCAAATTGTCACGAAATATCATCAAGGGGAGTTGTATTTTGATTCAACATTAGGGGAAGGAACAACCTTTTTTGTTCGCTTGCCCCGGTGCAACCCATCGGCAACAGGTGAAGAAAGGCAAGAGGCAAGAGGCAAGAGGCAAGAGGCAAAAG
>CAZXWM010000366.1:0-4073 GCA_964644215.1 uncultured Phormidium sp. | reverse complement strand
TGTGGCCCCGCAATTGTTAAACCCCATGCGATTTAAGGCAGCTTGGTCTTCAACGAGACGGAACAGGCGCGGCGGAGGGTTTCCCGGTTGGGGATGCCATGTCACCGTCCCGAGTTCGGCAAAGCCAAACCCCAACGCTCCCCAAAACTGTCCCACTTCGCCATTTTTATCAAAGCCAGCCGCTAAGCCGAGAGGATTGGGGAAACGTAACCCCCAGAGGTGTTGCACAAGGCGGTCATCGCGAAAACAAAACTGGGCTTCGAGTTGGGAGGCGATCGCCCCGGCGACACAATTAGGTGGGGAGACACCTCTCTGGCGCGAAACATACCGTAAACTCGCCATGAGTTGCCCATGCAACCATTCGGGATCGGCGCTGGCAAACAGGACCGGACGCACAATTTGTTGATATAGGTTCATGTCAATCCCCTAAACTCCATCCTCTCAATTCAACCCTACACTAGGACTTCACTCATCACGCGGCCGGCCGCTGAAACTGGACATTTACAATAACAAATCTCTTGACAAAATAACGTTTATGTGCATATAAACTGTCAGCGATTAACGGCGATCGTTCTCTCCTAACCGACCCTTCACGCCACGCTTCTCTGTGACCCCCTGAACTTCTCCTTCCCCCCACCCGGCTCATGCAAGACACTTACACGACCACCTCCGCCAATCCCCTGGTTAGTCTCAGTCATACCCTGCAAACCCTGCGGGAACAGGAGACTGTTGACGTCCTAGTGAAAACCAGCTTAGACTATCTTCGCACTGAGTTTAACTACGCCCTACTTTGGATTGGACTCTACGATCGCCTCAGCCATCGTTTACGAGGGATTGATGGGGAACCGAGTCAAATAGCTCAGCAAACTCTGCCCCAACAGTTTGCTCTAAGTCCTGGGGATATTATGGAGCAGACGGTGATTCAACAAGCACCGGTTCAAGTGGCGGATTTACGGGAAGAAAGTCGGGCAGGGCAATGGCAAACGGTGGCTAGTCGCTATGGGATTCAGGGAACGGTTGTTTTTCCCCTCTGTCACCGTCATCTGTGTTTTGGGGTTGTGGTGTTAGGCTCAACTCTCTGGGGCGATTTTCCCTCGGTTGAACAGCGATCGCTCTTGTCGATGCTCTTCGGGGAATTGGCGATGGGGTTGCATCAGGCGGAGATGGATCAGCAACGGGAACGGCTCAAACGCCCCCATGAGCCGCTGTTGGAGATGATGTCTCAGTTGCAAGAGTCCCAAAGCCTCGACGATCGCCTACGCAACATCGTCGCCACAACGCAACAGTTTCTGTTACCGGCTCGCACGCATATCTATTGGTATGACGGCGATCGCGCTCTATTTTGGTTACGGACACGAGAGCAGGCCTCTGTCTCGTTTCGTAAAAGTACCACGCGCGGCAGCACATCTCGCCAGGGGGCAGAGAATCGTGAAACCACGGAAATTCCCCTGGCGGAGTTTAGCGGCTTTCATAAAACTCTCTGTGATAACCGTATCGTGGCGATCGGCGAAGCCTACTCATCCCTAAAAGCCGATGCCACCAGTCGTTTGATGGCGCAAATTGGCGCGCGATCGCTGCTGGCAGCGCCAATTCTCTCAAAAGGGAAATTATTAGGGTTTCTCTCGGTTGAAGGGACGGAAGCCCGCATTTGGCAAGAAGGGGAGAAGGACTATATTCGCGGCGCCGCTCAGTTGGTGGCCCTGACAACACCTCTGTCTCATCTGCAAGAGCGGATGGCTGAGATTGAACTCGATCGCGATTTGACCATTGGTTTACCTCAAGAAGCCACCAGTTTAAACAGCTATAGCGAACGGTTGAGTCAACGGCTGCACAATGCCCCGGTGTTGGTGTTTTCAGCGGATTCACAAACGAATCAAATTGAGTTAGTGTCCGCCTATCCCGCCACTTCGGGTTGGGAAGTGGGGGAGTCGTTTCCCTCCCTCTCGTTTGTCGATTGGCAGTTGCTGCAACATAGTGAGGGGGCGATCGCCCTGCAATTGAGTGATGATTTTAATGAAGCCTCAACTCGCGGCGGTGGGGATATGCGCCTCACCTCTTGGCAACCCTTGTTTATTGAGGCGGGGGTGCGATCGCCGCTGATTGCCAATACGGAACCGGGACAACTTCCCAAAAGCTTTGTGGTGATTGCTGAACCGTCGTCGCGAATTTGGACGACCTCGGAACGGGAGTTACTGAGCCTGGCCAGTCGTCAAGTGGGGCAAATCCTCCGCAGTCAAGCGATTCAGGAGAACAGTCAGCAAAATCAACAGATGGTGAAGGGCATCCGTCATGGCTTGGATTGTTTGGCCAACGCTCCCAATTGGCAAGCCGCCGAATCGAGTCATCTTCACTATCTGGCCGAGATTTTAGAGTCTCCGTTTGTGGGCTTAGTGACCTGGGAACCGGGGTTAAAAACGGCAACGCTCAGCACCTTGGTGGCCCAGGAAGCCTATCAAATTCCTCAAGGGCAAGAGATTAACGTCAAAAAAGAACGACTGTTGCAAAAGGTGATGTCTTGGCCGGGAATGTTTGGCCCGGTGGCGGTGACTCGCCTACCGGCGGCGACTCAGGCCTGGTTAGAGCCGTTGCAGGGATTGGTGTTGCGGGCGATCGCCCTGCAAACGGTCACGAGCAGTCGGGCGACTGGGGTGATTCTGGTCGCGGATGGGCCAGAACGGGAGTGGGGTGAGCGTCAGGTGGAAGCGTTGGAATTGCTGGCCGGTCAGTTAGCTTGGGCGCGACGGGCGATGTTATTGGAAAAACGACTGAATCGTTATCGCGATCGCCTTGACCCCTTGAATTGGTACAAACAGCACCGATTGGAGGAACTTTATCGGGGCATTGGTTTGGATATTAAACAGCTCACCCAGTTAACGGATTTGACGGGAGGGCTATCTCATGTAGATGAAGATGACAGTCGGGCGCGATCGGTGCAACAGGTGCGTCATCAGGAGTTGTTACGTCATTTGTCGGATAATCTCAATGGGGCGGTGAATCTCCTCAAATATGAGCAATGGCGTTTGCAACTGAATCCTGAACCCATTTCCATTGTGCGCCTGTTTTCGCGGGTATTGGAACGAGTTGAACCGGCGACGGCGAAACGACAGATTTGGATGCAGGTGCATCGGGATGAAAATGTAACTCTCTATGCGGATTCAGCTAAGTTTGAGTTAGTGTTTGTGGAGGTATTGTTGGCGGCTTGTCGGCGATCGCCCACGGGGGGACGAATTGACATTTGGTATCGTTCCGTCACCGAGGAAGGAGCGGGAAATCAGGAGTTTGTGGAACTCTCGGTGACTGATAGCGGCGACGTCGGTTCCCGCATTCTAGCAGCCTTCCAACCCGCGATTCTCAGCGCCCCACGGGAAAATCGTGATCCTCTCGTGGCGTCACCGTTGGATCGTCCCCCAGGCTTGGAACTAATTATTTTTGAACGCTTAATGCGTCAGATGGGCGGAGATTTCTTAATTGAGAAGATTGAGGATGGACGAATTGTTAGTCGTCTGTTAGTTCCTCGGTATTCTTAATGAGCGCCGATGACTTGGCTCGACTACCAGAGACTCGTTTTTTTGAAGAAACTGGGTTTCGTCAGTTCGTCAACTTTCTTGTCAAAGGAGGTCGAACTCATGATGATACTTTCCCCACTTTAGGTAAGGGTATTTCCGGCGACTCTCCCGTTAACCCATACTTGCTTGCCAACTCAGCCGTTCTTTCCTCTCCCGCCTCTTGCAAGGTTTGCAAAATCTCTAAGGCTTCAGAAAATAGCGCCTCTACATCAATCTCACCATACTCAGGACGATAAGACCGCAGGCGATTGGTGCCTTCGCCTAATAACATTAAACAGCCTTTCCAATTATGATTGCTGAGGTGATAAAATCCTACGCCAATTTGTAAAATGCCTTGATAAAATTTCTTTTCTGGGTCAACAGATTCAAGCCAAATCGCTTCGAGGGTATCGTGACAGGCGTAGAACTCACCCCGATTAAACTCTTCAATCCCTTGCCAAAATTCTGGCGGAAACTCCGTCATGATGCCATCGAGTTACGTCAACAATGATTGTAACTGACGTTGTA
>CAZXWM010000365.1:0-4103 GCA_964644215.1 uncultured Phormidium sp. | reverse complement strand
ACAGGGAACAGGGAACAGGGAACAGGCAACAGGAACCTTGATGTTTAATGTTACTCGGCTTTATGAATTTGGTTGCTAATGATGCGGTTTATGCCGTATTGCTGAAGGTTTTGGGAGATTTGGGGGTCATCGACGGTCCAGGCGACGATTTCCACGTTCTGCGATCGCGCCTCGTTGATTAAACCTGGCTCTTGTAGCAGGGGTTTATATAAACTTAGTAATATGCCTTTATCTTGGGCGGCTTGGGGGAGGCGTTGGCGAATATCAGCGGCGGTTAGGGTGTGATAGCCGAGGCGACAATAAGGAGATTTCTCTCGGAAGGCGGCGAGTAATTCCCCATCAAAAGAACAGAGAAAACAACGATCGCCTAACTGGTACGATTGGATAATCTCTAGGATGCGATCGAGGCGATCGCTGGTCCAGTTTGTCTGTGATATTCTGGGATCAGATTTAAGGTCAAGATAGGCAAATTGAGGAAATTTCCTAACTTCGGCTAAGGTTTGCTCTAAACTGGGAATAGTAGCCCCCCGAAACTCCTCACTAAACCAAGCCCCGGCATCAAGAACTTGCATTTTTTGCCAAGTTGTGTTAGCAACTCGTCCTGGAGTTCCGGTGGTGCGATCGAGGGTTGCATCGTGAATCACGACGGGAACCCCATCGTGACTCAATCGTAGGTCAAATTCTAGGGAATCGGCTCCGGCTCGTCGGGCGGCTTCAAAGGCGATGAGGGTGTTTTCTGGGGCGATCGCACTGAAACCACGATGGGCAATTTGTTCAAGTTGGGGTTCGGGCATAGATGGGAGAGTCGGAGGTCACTAAATTAGACATTTATGATTGTGCAGACTAAATCTTTAAGGTCATTGCAATGCTTGATTTTTGATGATTTAGTTAGTCCTATTTGGTTTGACTAATAGGATAAAAACAACCCGTTAAACCCTTAGATTATCTCAGGTTGTCTGAGTTTATCTTTACGAAATGTTACGATTTGGCTGAACGAAATTGGCAAAATTCCCATGAACGACACCACTCAGGTTAATCAGCATCGTACCGCCCCATCTCGATGGGTGTTGGCGGGACTGATGACACTTTCTCTCACTCTACTGCTAAGTTTCATGCCGGGGGCGATCGCCCTTGAGAGGACTCCGAGCGTAGCCGACAACCCGACGGTGCAAGAGTCGGAGATCCAGATTAGCCGCGACGAGGATAATACCTACCGGCTGGCCGTCACCCTAGAAGCCTCAGCGGAGGAAATTTGGTCAGTGATTGCTGATTATGGACGTTTCAGCCATTTTCTGCCCAACATTGTCTCCAGTGAAATCTTAGAAGTTGACGGGAACCGCCATGTTGTCGAACAAGTCAGTGAGCAACAAGTGCTATTCTTAAACGTCAGATCGCGCCTACGCACTGAAAACCTAGAAACGAAAAACCAACGCATTGACTTTCGCCTCTTAGAAGGGGATCTCAACCAACTCGAAGGCTCTTGGGTGATTGAAACCACTGAGGATGGGCAGACTGTACGCCTGACGCAGACGGTTGCTGTTGCGCCCCCCCCAGGAACTCCAGATAGTATATTTCACAGGGTTTTTCGCCAGTCTCTCACCGATAACTTAGAGGCAATTCGCGATGAAATCCAGCGGCGACAAATGGAGGCGACAACTAACCCCTCCTAACTTAATTATCGCTCACCAGTATTCTCGGGTTCTGGGTCGCACCAAGAGTATCCCCTTACATCGCCACCTACCTGCTACCGTTTGTCTTCTGCCGCCACTATGACTTCTTCTCCTGACTGGACAGTGGTTCGCAACACCTTTCGTCAAACTTGGGGTTATGCTGATTTTCGTTATCCCCAAGGCGAAGTGGTGCAAACCCTGCTGCAACACCATGACGCATTGGTGGTTTTACCCACCGGAGGCGGAAAGTCCATTTGCTTTCAGTTACCGGCGTTATTGCAGCGAGGGGTGACTCTTGTGGTTTCGCCTTTAGTTGCACTGATGGAAAATCAGGTGCAGGCTTTGCGTCAGCGTCATTTGCCGGCGGCGGCCCTTCATAGTGAACTACCGCGATCGCAGCAACGCATCATCATCAACGCCCTACAACGGCAACAATTGCGCTTGCTGTACCTCTCCCCGGAAACCCTCCTCAGCCCCAAAATTTGGCCAATTCTGCGTCAGCCGACGCTACAGATTAACGGCTTGATGCTCGATGAAGCTCATTGTTTAGTGCAATGGGGGGATAGCTTCCGCCCCGCTTATCGCCGTTTGGGGGCGGTGCGTCCGGCGTTGTTACAAACTCGTCCTCCAGGAACCTCAATTCCCATTGCCGCGTTTACAGCGACGGCTGACCCCACGGCTCAATATACCATCCGCGATGTCTTGCAGTTGCGATCGCCGAAACTGTTTCTACAAAACCCCTATCGACCCCAGTTAGCATTATCCGTTGTCCCCACCCTTACCCCTCGCCAACGCAAACAGAAACTCCTCAATTGCCTTAAAGACCATCCCAACCAATCGGGCCTAGTTTATGTGCGGACGCGCAAAGACAGCGAGGAACTCGCCCAACTCTTGCAAACTCAAGGATTTGCCGTAGCAGCCTATCACGCTGGCCTGAGTCCCGGACAACGGCGGGAGATTGAGCGTCAATGGCTGACGGGACAAGTTCCGGTGGTCGTCTGTACGTCGGCGTTTGGGATGGGGATTGATAAGCCTGATGTGCGCTGGGTGCTACATTTTCATGCACCTCTGTTATTGTCCGAATATGTGCAAGAAATTGGACGCGCCGGACGAGATGGTAAGGCCGCTAAGGCCATCACCCTCGTCAGTGAACCGACAGGCTGGCTCGATCCGACGGATAAGCAACGACGACAGTTTTTTGAGCAACGAGAGCAGTCTCTGCAAAACAAGGCCTTTCGCTTAACTCGGCAATTGCCCCGTTCGGGAACTATCGAGGCGGCCTTAGGGGTATCTCCCCAGGCGGATATTGCGCTCTCGTTGCTTCACAGTAGCGGCCAATTAACCTGGCTCGATCCCTTTCATTACCAAATCCACACCAGTAAACCTCGCCCCAATCCCACCAATCAGCACGCCATTGAGCAAATGCAACAATACTTACGCGATCGCCGCTGTCGTTGGCAAGTTATCTTAGAAGCCTTTGGCTTTGGGGGGAGTGCCAAGGCTTGCGGAATCTGCGATCGCTGTCTGAGTCGAAGGGGCTAACCCATTAAGCTATCGCAGCTTCAGAGAGGTCTGATACCATAAAACTAGAGGTCAAACGCCCCATTGATGCCTCTGTTGACGTTAAGACTTAAGAAAACTCCATGAGCGATCGCCCTAAAAAAAGGCTGAATTTCCTGCAAATCATCAATATGAGTGTAGGATTTTTCGGCATTCAATTTGGCTGGGCGCTGCAAATGACGAATATGAGTGCCATATTCGAGCATCTCGGCGCACAAGCCGACGAAATCCCCATCCTGTGGTTAGCAGCGCCCTTGACAGGGTTGATTGTGCAGCCGATGGTGGGACATATGAGTGACAACACCTGGGGACCATTAGGCCGGCGACGGCCCTATTTCCTCTTCGGTGCTATCCTCAGTTCCACGGCCCTAGTCTTCATGCCCCATTCCTCCAGTCTCTGGATGGCCGCCGGGGGGCTATGGATTTTAGACACCTCCAATAATGTCAGTATGGAGCCGTTCCGGGCCTTTGTCGGGGATTTACTCCCCGCTGAACGACGCACTCAAGGCTTTGCCATGCAAAGCTTTTTTATTGGCGCGGGTTCGGTGCTTGCGGCGGCCTTTCCTTGGTTGTTAAACCATCTATTGAACGTCACCAACACCGGCGGCGAACATTCGATTCCGCCAACTATTGAAATCTCCTTTTATGTCGGTGCAGCGGCATTTTTAGGAACGGTTCTTTGGACAGTTTTAAGTACCGAAGAATATCCTCCCGAGGATTTAGAGTCCTTTGAACAGCAAAAAGCCGAACAAGGCGGCTTTGGCAACGGCGTGGCTGAAATTTGGTCGGCGATTCGGGAGATGCCGGAGACGATGCGGCAACTGGCTTGGGTGCAGTCGTTTTCTTGGTTGGGAATGTACTGTGTGTTTTTGT
>CAZXWM010000364.1:0-4132 GCA_964644215.1 uncultured Phormidium sp. | reverse complement strand
GAACGGAGGAGGAACCGTGCATCACCAAGTGAGTGTTGGGGAGACGGCTGTGGATTTCTTCAATGCGGTTGATGGCCAGGATTTCACCGGTGGGTTTGCGGGTGAATTTGTAGGCACCGTGGCTGGTACCAATGGCAACGGCGAGGGCATCGACTTGAGTGCGTTCAACGAACTCAACGGCTTCGTCGGGATCGGTGAGGAGTTGCTCACGAGTCAGAGTGCCTTCTGCACCATGACCATCTTCTTTGTCGCCTTTACCGGTTTCGAGGGAACCGAGACATCCGAGTTCACCTTCAACGCTGACGCCAACGGAGTGAGCCACGTCAACTACGGTTTTGCTGACATTGACGTTGTACTCAAAGCTGGCGGGGGTTTTGGCATCCTCTTCCAAGGAACCATCCATCATGACGCTGGTGAAGCCATTACGGATAGCTGAGTAGCAGGTGGCGGGGCCATTTCCGTGATCTTGGTGCATCACGATGGGGATATGGGGATAGGTTTCCACCGCTGCCATCACCAGGTGACGGAGGAAGTTTTCACCGGCATACTTACGGGCACCGCGAGAGGCCTGAAGAATCACGGGGCTGTTGGTTTCGTTGGCAGCATCCATGATTGCCAGGATCTGCTCCATATTATTGACGTTGTAGGCGGGGATACCGTAACCGTTTTCCGCTGCGTGGTCGAGCAGCAGACGCATGGGGACTAATGCCATAAAAGTTCTCCTTTTTCCTGTTAAATTTTGCTTTTTGTAGCTAGTCTCTCGTGAACTAGCCCATCGAATACACCAATCTTAAGATATATTTCACGCTTTGGCGATCTATTTTGAGGGCTAAATTTGGCCCAGGCTCGTGATTGGGGATTATGGTGTTGAATGGCTGACTGGGGCAATCCCCCACCAAGGGGGCGATCGCGGCGGATAACGTTCAGTAATTTTGTGGATAAAAAAATTTAATCAAACTCAGGAAACGCCGACAAATTCGACGTTTCCTAAGGCTTGGCTGGCTCTGAGGAGTGCCAAGGTTCGGGCCGCTTAGGGGCGTAAACTGGGGCGGTTCACCCCTTGGAGGGCTTCGACGAGGCTGCGTACGGCGGCGATCGCTTCAATCTCACTCTCTAGGCGGTTAACAGCCGAACCCACGCCGACACCGGCGGCCCCAGCGGCGATCGCCAGCGGGGCGGTAACGCTGGAAATCCCGGAGGCACAGAGAACCGGCACCGAGACGGCCCGAGAAATCTCAGCGGCGGCGGCTAAGGTGGGGGCTGCTTTTTCAATTAGGCCCAGGGTTCCGCCATGACGAGGTTGGCTACTGGTTCCCCCTTCGGTTTGAATCAGATCCGCCCCAGCTTCAACTAAGGCCTCGGCCAGACGTACCTGTTCATCTAAGGCCAAGATATGAGGAACGGTGACGGAAAGGGTAATCTCGGGGAGTAAGGCGCGAGTGGCCCGCGTCAGTTCCAAGACTTCGGGGGCCTCGAAACGACGACCTTGGGCGTAGAAGGCATCAAAGTTACCAATTTCAAGCAAATCTGCCCCAGCCGCGACGGGTTCGAGAAATTGCTTGGGGTCAACGGCTGATACACAGATTGGTAAATTTGTCAAGGATTTCGCCAAGTGAACCAACTCCGCATCGGCGGCGATATCGAGAAAGCTGGCCCCGCCGAGATGGGCGGCTTTGACGGTTCGGGCCACGGAGTCGCGGTTAAAGTTGGTTAATCCCGTGATAATTTTCAAGGCTTGGCGGCGACGAAGGCTATCTTGAAGAGATGCAAGCAGGGTCATGGAACATTCCTAATTCAAACAGTGTTGACCATTTTGCCATCAAATCCACCTCTCTAGGATATCGGCCAAGCTGCTGGCGGCCACATCCCAGTTGAGGCGGGTTTCAAACTCTTGGCGGGCGGATTGGGCGAGTGTTTGATACTGTCCTTGGTTGAAAATCGCTTCAATATAGTCACAATAGTCAGAAATGGATGCTGTGGCGGCAAATCGTTGCCCATTCACTCCCTGACGGATGATGGTGGCGATTCCCCCCACATCCTGGGCGAGAACCGGAACCCCGAAGGCGTTGGCTTCGCAGAGAACATGGCCGTAGCATTCGGCTTGGGCGGGAAGTAGGAGAAAGTGAGATTGGGCCAGGAGTTGGTCGAGACTGGCGGCGTCTTGGGGCTGTTGACGGTTGAGAAAACCGACACAATGGACGAAAGAGGGTGGGGAACTCGGCGGTTGACAGCCGACGAGGGTGAGTTCGCTGGGATACCCCCGTTGGTTGAGATGTTGGGCGACTCCTAGGGCGATGTCTCCTCCTTTACGTTGCCAATCGACGCCGATAAAGAGTAGTTTACAGGGTGGGTTGGGCCGCGATCGCAGCCAATGGTTCACTTGACTCGAATTGGGAATGGTTGAGAGATTGGCCCCGAAGGGAATGACTTGAATTTTTTGCGGCGGAAGCTGATAGGTCTGTTGGGCAATATCAGCGGCCCATTGGGAGGCAAAAAAGAGACCTTGACAGCGGTTAAAAGCTCGTTTATCGAGGTCATATAATTGACGGCGACTGCTTGAACAAAGATGTTGGTAGCCAGGATAGAAGTCAATCAGTCCGGCGTAGGGGGTATCGGTCCAAAGGGCGATGGGTTTGGAGGTGTTTAGATAGGCGATGAGGTTACTATCTGAGGTTAGGATAAGGTCGGGGTTGAGGCGATCGCATTGATGTTGGAGTTGTCGCCCATAGTCTCGGTTAAATTGAGGTTCTGTCCAAGGAAGATAGGTGTTTTGCCGAAGTTTATGATAGCGACGTTTGAGTTTGGGCAATAGGGCAGTCTGTTCCCGTTTTTTGTCGAGGTTATGGACAGAAATAACGTTATGATGAAGGCTCAGGGCATCGAAAATGGATTTACATTTTTGTCCATGTCCAAGTTTGTTGCGGGGCAGGGTTTTAGGGTTGAGTTGATTGAGGTTGAATTCGGTTATATAGGCGATTTTCATGGTTTATTTTAGATGAATAAAGTATATGGTTAAAAAAATGTTTTTTGTAAGTTTTTAGGATTTGAGGCAATTAAAACAGTTTATATTAAATTGAGACTTGTAGGGGCAATTCCTTGTGGTTGCCCTGCCCAATTTCGATATATTAAAAACAAATTTTACACCATTTTTTGTACCATTTTTATAGAATTTCAAGAAGTTTAATTAACGAGTGACCGGCGGTTTGCCAATTGAGAGCAGTTTTATAGTTTTGATAAGCAGCTTGAGCGATAGTTTGATACTTTTCGGGGTTTCTGAAAGTATCCAAAATAAGCTGTCCATAGCCTTGGATTGGGGTATCTTGGGGCAAACACCAGCCAGTTTTTTGGTGTTGGATAATACTAGAAATTCCTCCAGTTTGATGAGTCAGACAAGGAAGTGCAAATCCTTGGGCTTCGCAAAAAACATGACCGTAACTTTCAGCTTGAACGGGAAGAATAAAGAAATGGGAGGTTAAGAATAGTTCCTTGAGTTTCTGATACTGCTTAGGATTGTCTTTATCGAGATAGCCAAAATAGCGAATTTGGGGGAATTTTGCCAAGATAGAATCGGGGACAATTCCGGCAACTGTTAACTGAGTAGGGACGCCATTTTGATTCAGCCATTCGGTAACGGCTAGGGCGATATCTCCCCCTTTACGAGTCCAATCGACACCAACCCATAATAATTGACAGATATTTCGGGGACGTTTGGCGATCGCCGCCTCAATTTCCGCCTCATTGGGCATCTCTTGCCAATTCGCCCCCCAGGGAATCACAGCAACTTTAGATGATGGAAGTTTATACGTTGAAATGGCGTGATTCGCTGCCCAATCCGAGGCATAAACAACCTTGGTACAACGGTTAATTGCCTGTTTTTCAAACTTATAGATATTTTGGCGAGTCTCTTGACAGAGGTTACTCATATAGGGATAGTAGTCCATTAACCCTGATAGGGGAGCATCTGTCCACAACACCATTGGCGTTTTGGGGGCGAGGGTGGCGATGGGTAAACAGTTCTCGGCTGCCAAAATTACGTCATAGTCAATTTCGTTGAGTTGGCGTTGAACTTGACGATTATAATCGCGGACAATTGCCGGTTCTGCCCAACGATAGTAGTCTCGCTGTTTGATTT
>CAZXWM010000363.1:0-4132 GCA_964644215.1 uncultured Phormidium sp. | reverse complement strand
ATGAGGTTAAGCCGCTACTTGGGGAGGTACTGCATCCCGTCAGCGTCAGGGCGATAACTAGCGAAAGCATCGCCACCAGTCGTTTAAACCCGGTCATGACGTTTTTCAAACCTTGTTTATTATGATTGCTAGTTTTGGCAGTTGTGACCGGGCCAACCCGGCCGAGACCACCGTCTGACTTAACCATCGGACGAAACAACCACCCCCGTCAAGAGGCGATTAGGAGACGGCTGGGGCGAGATGCTGTTGGATGCGATCGCAGCAGTCTTGGACGCTTAACCCTTCTGACATCGCCTCGACTAAGGCCTCATAAGCATCCCGATGGCGATCGATGAGGGTGCGGGCCTGTAAGATAGCCCAACGTTCTCGGGCCTCGCTGTCAGCGACCACTGGACGCAACTGACGCAAGACTAAACGCAGTTGCTGGCGATCGTCAATGCCACCTCGGGCTGCATCCTCCTCAAGTTCTTCGGCGGCGATTCCCGCCATCCAAATCATGGCATAGCGATTTAACTGCTGCGAGGAGAGTTGTCCCTGACTGAGTTGGGATAGCAACTGGCCATCATCGAACTGGACTCCCCCGCGCCCGGTTTGTCCCTGTCGCAGCGCTTCCCAGGCGCTGAGGCTGTAGTTGGCGATGGGAACCTCTAGCAGATAGGCCACGAGGAAATGACCCGCTTCATGGCGAATGACGCGCTGACGGCGATCGCTGGTATTGGCCCCCAACCAATCGAGACACACTAATCCTCCCTGGCCTTGGAAACCTAGCTGATCTACCGTAGCTAAGCCCAACAGGACAAACACCGTAGCTGCTGGATATAGGGGCGACAGATGCAGCATCGGCCCCAATAGGGAAAACATGGTTAGGCTAAAAATGCCGATCGCCAAGGTATTTAAGGCAATTTGACTCATAATATTAGATAAAAAGCGGTTTCTTTGAGTCTATTGTACCGAGTTGTCAAGTCCTTGTTACAAATTGATACTTTGAATCGCTCCCTTCAAGAAAGGGCAACCCCCAGCGGTTGCCCCCATGACAGCGATTAACCCACCAGGGCCGTTTGGAAGGCCTCTTGTTCCCGCAGCTTGGCGAAGGCCTCATTATTTTGGGCCTGTTCCTTGAAGCTGGGGTTGAGATGAATGGCTTTTTTGAGATTGTCGATGGCCGGTTCCTGATGGCCAACGAGGGCATAACAGCGGGCAATCCCGTACCAGGCTTCCGCACAATCGGGGGCCACCTTCACCGCTTGGGCATAGGTGGCTAGGGCTTCTTCGAGGCGTTGTAGGGTAACGAGAAGACTGCCTTTAGCGCAATAGGCTTCCCGATGGCGTTCATCGACTTCAATGGCGCGATCGAAGGCGGCGATCGCCTCGGTATACTGTCCATTGGCTTCGAGTTGTCGCCCTTGCATCATCTGAAGTTCCAAGACATCGTGCAATCGTCCATCGAGTCGATCTTGCAGTTGCATGGAGTTCTCAATCGTATGGCGGGCATTGGACATGACGTTTTGCACGGACAAAGCCATCGACACCATATCTTTCAGTTGGGCCGGTTCTGCTGTTGCAGCGGCCGCTGGGGCGCTTGCTGGGGCCAAGTTAGCTTTTAACTCTCGGCCAACTTCGGCTTTTAACTCATCCGAGAGACGGCCTTCGACTTCATCAACCACCTGTGACACCATATCTCGGCGCATCCACCACAACAGGGCCAGCCCAGCGATGGGAAATAAAATCAACAGCAATAAAAGGATATTTAATAAGCCAAATGTCCAGGAAAAATTGCGATCGACGGCATCATTGATCGCATCCTGAACCACTGGACTATTACGTAAGCGATTTTCAATTTGCCAGTCTAAACTTGGATCAGGTTCGGCGGGAACGGGGGCAATAAAGGAGGGTTCGGCGGGTTCGGCGGGTTCGGTTGGAACTGGGGCAGTAAAGGAGGGTTCGGCGGGGCCGTCAGGCGGCATTGGCGCGGCAGCATCGGGTGGAGTCTGTTGGGGGGCAGCCGGTTCTTGGGCGATCGCCCCTTTAGGAGACAGCAACAGAAGAGATAAAACTGCTAAAACGTAAGATTTTTGCATCATGGTAGCTCGTTAACGGTGACGTTTGAAAGGTTGAATTGTGAACGTTAAATTGTGAATGTTGAATGATCCGAGAGGGTAAGCCACCTGCTATCCCCTCCTGGGAGGGGCCAGGGGTGGGTTTTCCCTGTTGCCTGTTGCCTGTTGCCTGTTGCCTGTTCCCTGTTCCCTGTTGCCTGTTCCCTATTCCCTCTCTCATACCAACAACTGTTTGAACCGTTCATCTTGGCGAATCTCATCGAAACGCGGATCAACTTGGGCTCGTTCACGATAGGGATGAGGTGCGAGGCGAATGGCCTCTTGCAAGCTTTCCAAGCAGGGGGCAACAAAGCCTTGCACACTATAGCAACCAGCCTTGTTATACCAAATCTCGGGAATAGCTGGTTGCAGGGCGATCGCCTCGTCATAGGCCGCGATCGCCTCATCATACCGTTGCAGTTGAGTTAATAGTTGTCCCAGATAGTACCAAGTGGGAATATCCTGGGGTTGAATCTCGGTTCCGCGTTGATAGGCGCGGATGGCTTCGGGATAGCGTTCAAGGGCGGCCAAAGACACCCCTTGATTGCGATAGCTATCGAGATAATCTGGGTTGAGACTCTGGGCTTTCTCAAAACAGCGTAGGGCATGATCGTGCAGATCGGCGGCGGCGAAGGCTAAGCCGCGATTGTTCCAGGCTTCGATGTAATCGGGTTTGAGTTTCACGGCCCGGTTATAGGAGGCGACGGATTCTTTATAGCGTTTCAGTTCCATTAAGGCTAAGCCGCGATTGTTCCAGGCTTCAACGTAATCGGGTTTGAGTTCCACGGCGCGATCATAAGCCGCCAAGGCCTCCTCATATTGCCCCAATTTCGAGAGTGCGCCCCCCTTATTGTTCCAGGCTTCAGGATAGTCGGGATGGATGCCCAGAGCGCGGTTATAGGCGCTAATGGCCTCGGGATAGCGTTGCAGATGAAACAGGGCGCTTCCTTGGTTACTCCAAGCCTGATGATAGTCGGGTTTGAGTTGAACGGCTTGCTGATAGGCGGCGATCGCTTCTGGGTAACGGCCACTAAAAAATAAGGCGTTAGCTTGACGGCAAAACTCCGCTGCACTCACCTGAGACGACTGGAGTTGGACGGGAGCTTGGGCTTCGGTGTGATGACCGCTAGAATTGCCGTTGAGACGGTTCTCTGGGGCCGTTGCGATGGCCTCGTCACCGCCGCGATAGGTGACTGGCGGGGGCACCGTGGCCCCGTTTTTGGCCCCGTTGTCGGAGGACTCGTCGGGTTCTGCGTCTGGGTCAGGGTCGTCATCTAAGATGGAGTTAACCGATTGGGGTTGGGAGGGATTTACCTCCTCGTTCTCCTCTTGTGAGTCCAAAATTGAGTTGAATGAGGGCGCAGGAGTTTCCTCAGCTTCCTCCTCTTGTGAGTCCAAAATTGAGTTGAATGAGGGCGGGATCTCCTCATTTAACTCCTCGGGGGCGACGGATGTCTCCTCAACCTCGGCTGAGAGATCCCTGTTTTGAGTGACGTCTAGCGGTGCTGGTGGTGAGGGAAATGTCTCTTCTCGGAGATCATCATCGAGGGAGTCGTCGCGGGATTGAGAACCCTTCGTGAGTTCGCGTTGGCTACCGATGGGAACTTTGGGTAATGGCTCATGGATAGTCGTTTGGATCTGGTGTAAGACGGATTGAGCTTCATTCATCATTCCCAGTAACTCGGCCATGGCATCGTTTTTGATGCTGTTCATTTCCTGGGCGTAGGCGTTGGCGCGATCTTCGAGACGATTGAGAATCAGCCAGACGGCGATCGCCCCCAACAAGGGAAGTAGGGCCAACACCACAAAAACCGCCGTAATTGCGGGGCGTTGAGCCGCTAGCGCTGTTTCGATTTGAGCATCGATGCGATCGCGCAGACTCACACTATTGGCGAGCGCCCGTTCCAGATTCTCCTGAAAACTCTCTTGCGCCCGAAACTGTTGTAATTCCTGGGCCTCGCGATCGCTCAACGGTGCCGACTCCTGTCCCTGAGCGACGTTAGCCGAACTCGACAACAGGACAACCGCCATGGCCG
>CAZXWM010000362.1:0-4151 GCA_964644215.1 uncultured Phormidium sp. | reverse complement strand
GAGTGCAGCGAAGCACCCTTCTATGTGTTGGGTCCGTTGGTGACGGATATTGCGCCGGGGTATGACCATATTACCTCTGCGATTGGTGCAGCGATGGCCGGTTGGTATGGAACGGCGATGTTGTGCTACGTGACGCCGAAGGAGCATTTGGGGTTACCGGATGCTGAGGATGTGCGCAATGGCTTGATTGCCTATAAGATTGCGGCTCATGCGGCGGATATTGCTCGTCGTCGTCCGGGAGCGCGCGATCGCGATGATGAACTTTCGGCGGCGCGGTATAACTTTGACTGGAACAAGCAGTTTGAGTTATCCCTCGATCCTGAACGCGCTCGGGAATACCATGATGAGACGCTTCCGGCGGATATCTACAAGTCGGCGGAATTCTGCTCGATGTGTGGACCGAAGTTCTGTCCCATGCAGACGAAGGTGGATGCGGATGCGTTGACGGAATTGGAGAAGTTCTTGGCGTCCGATGATGCTAAGGAGAAAGCGGTGGCGAAGGCGTAGGCGCTAGACTAAAGGGGTGAGCATTGCTTGCCCCTTTAGTTTTAGTTTTATCCTCCTCCTCGTGTCATGGCTGAAGCCGTGACACGCGCTCCGGCGGCTCTGCCGCCTACTCGGGAGGCAGAGCCTCGCCAAGGACATGACTCGGCTGGAGCCAAGTCACGAGGAGAGAACGATTTTTTATCGAAACAACTGAGTTTAAAATGGCTCAAAAAATAGCGTTGTTTAACCATAAAGGCGGTGTTAGTAAAACTACAACAACCTTCAATTTAGGCTGGATGCTTGCATCGAAAGGGAAACGAGTCATTTTGGTTGATGCTGACCCACAGTGTAATCTAACGGGAATGGTTTTGCGAGAGGAAACTGAAGATGAGATGAATCGCATTGCCAAGATTTATCAGACCCAATCTAATCTTAAAACGGGTCTTGCGCCTGCTTTTGAGTCGCAGCCTAAACTCATCGAACCTGTTGACTGTATTCGAGTTGAAGGTCAGGACAATTTATTTTTGCTTCCGGGTCATGTGGGTCTTGCTGAATATGAAGTTACGTTAGGGATTGCACAACAGTTAAGCGGTTCGGTTCAAGCACTCAGAAATATTCCTGGAGCGATGAATTATCTGTTGGACAAAACTGCTCAAAAGTTTCAGGCAGATTATATTCTGATTGACATGAGTCCTAGTTTGGGGTCTATCAACCAAAACTTATTAACAATTAGCGACTTTTTTATTGTACCAACAACGGCCGATTTCTTTTCTGTGATGGCGATTGATTCTTTGGCTAAAGTGATTCCACAATGGGTTGCTTGGGCCAAGAAAGCGAGTTCACTCTCTATCTTAAAAGAAGCCACCTATCCCTTTCCTAATGTAAATTTAAAATGTCTAGGAATCATTGTTCAGAACTATCGAATTATCAGGGGAAAAGAAACCAAAGCATTTGAAAAGTGGATTAGTCGTATTGAAGAAGATGTCGCCTTGAAAATTGCCCCAGCGTTCAGGAATCAAGGGATTATGCTTCCGAATAGGGCTTATCAGGAAGCCGGGATGGAAGAAAGTTTTTGCCTAACTAAAATCGCTAACTTTAATAGCTTAATTGCTTTAGCTCAAAAGCATCGAACTCCAGTATATGCCTTGACAGCGGAGCAGTTAAAGCAACAGGGAGTTGTCTTAACGCAAAATCAAAAGAAACAGGAGGAGTTCCGACAGGTGTTTTCGGATTTGGCGGATAAGTTGATTCAACTGACTTCTGAGGCGTATGCAGTCAGCGCTTGAGCAGTTCCAAATTAGTCTCAATCGTGTTCGGGATCTGATTGCACTTCATAATTCACTTTTCGACTTGTCTCTAACGTTTTGTATACAACACATATAAACAGTAAATCCAATGGTTAAAAATGAATTTTTCAAAGAGCAAAAAGAGCAGTCGAAAATTAAAACTAATATCCTGGTGAAGTATTTTCGTGCTTGGGCACAGATTATGAAGTTAAACAGCACGAAACCTTTGGCATATATAGACTTGTTTTCGGGACCTGGATACTATGATGACGGCTCTCAATCAACCCCAATCGAGATACTATCCTTAATTATCAATGAAACTAATGCCAAAAATGAATTTGTTTTTAGGGATAGAGTTACGACTATTTTTAATGATGTAAACAGAGATTTTACTGAATCACTAAAACAGTCTATTAGTAGCATCGAAAATATAAACACTCTACGATATTACCCAAAAGTACATAACGAAGGAATTGGTAGGGATGTAATTGATAAACTTAGATTTTTAGAGTCCAGTCCTAAGTTATTTTTTATTGACCCATGGGGGTATAAAGGGCTATCCCTCCAACTGATTGGTTCTACCATAAAAGATTGGGGGTGTGATTGTATATTTTTCTTTAATTACAACCGCATTAATATGAGTTTAACCAATCCTAGCGTCAAGGAACATATTGATGCTTTATTTGGAGTCACTAGGGCGAATGCGCTACGAGAGCGAATTTCAGGATTTTCACCCAAAAACAAAGAGTTATCTATCGTTGAAGAAATTTGCAATGCTCTTCGAGATGTTGGAGGCGAATATATCTTACCATTTCGATTTAAAGATGAAAATCAGGATAGAACGAGTCACTATCTCATTTTTGTGAGCAAGAAATTCAAGGGATTTGAAATTATGCGAGATATTATGGCTCAAGAAAGCTCCTCGAACGATGAGGGCGTACCTTCATTTGAGTATAGTCCTGCATCAGCAATTCAACCTTATCTATTTTCCTTTACCCAACCCTTACAAGTGTTGAAGGATATGTTGGTTATTGAGTTTAATCAGCAAACTCTAACTCGTGATGAAATTTATCAACGTCACAGCCCCAATCGTCCTTATGTAAAGAAAAATTACACACAGGCTATCCTAGAACTTGAATCAGAAGGCCGATGTACCATTACTGTAAGTCCTGAAACGAGAAGACCACAAGGTAGATTGCCTAAAAATGCTCAAATTACGTTCAAAGAGTCAGAACCCTCAAGCCAATATCAGCAAATCAGTCTCTTTTAGCAAAAACAAAAATTGCAAAGATAGTTAATTCGCTAAACTTGAAGCGAGTGTCATCCTTGCTGTTTGATTTAACCTATGCTAGAATACAAGGTATATACTACAATTTTAAATAGCTGTTTTTGCTAGTGAAGTCATCATAAAAAAATCTAAATTAAATTATTGTAAATCAGGGACTCATAAAAGTCATGTCTTCTAAATCATCAATTGAATGGACGGAATCGACTTGGAATCCTACTACGGGATGCACCAAAGTTAGCCCAGGGTGCTTGAATTGCTATGCTGAGCGTTTTGCGGAACGCTGGCGTGGTATCAAAGGGCATCCCTACGAGCAAGGTTTTGATATTAGAGTATGGCCAGATCGCGTCGCGATGCCTTTGTCATGGAAAAAGCCGCGCCTGATTTTTGTCAATTCAATGAGCGATCTATTTCATGATGAGATTCCCCTCGATTTTGTGCGAGATGTGTTTGATGTCATGGAAAAAGCTCACTGGCATCAATTTCAGTTGTTGACTAAGCGTCCTGAACGGATGTTAGAACTGTCTAAGCAACTCGATCGCTGGCCGTCTAATGTCTGGGCGGGTGTTAGTGTCGAATCTCAAGCCTGGACTTGGCGATATGAGGTTCTCAAACAAATTCCGGCACAAATTCGTTTCCTATCTTGCGAACCCCTCATCGGTCCTCTTGATTTAGACTTACAAGGAATTAACTGGGTGATTGTTGGGGGAGAGTCTGGCCCTGGGTCACGTCCCATGAAGACTGAGTGGGTTAGGGAAATTAGAGATCAGTGCTTGATCTCTGGTGTACCTTTCTTTTTTAAGCAATGGGGTGGAGTTCAGAAAAAAAGAAATGGACGCACGCTAGATGGTAGAACTTGGGATGACTTTCCGAGTCTTAATGAGGATAAGCCGCTTTGTGTGAAAAGCTCTTGAAGGCTTAAACTATTTGCCAAGGGATTCTCGTAACTATGACCACAAGCCAAGACCAGTCCCTCAGTCTCAAGGCGTTCTTGAACTTACCGCCAACTCAGCCGGAAAGCGAATACATCAATGGACAAATCATCCAAAAACCGATGCCAAAGGCGCGTCATTCCCGGCTTCAGACAAAGCTAC
>CAZXWM010000361.1:0-4209 GCA_964644215.1 uncultured Phormidium sp. | reverse complement strand
TAATCGTCCCATATTCTGAGAAAACGTCACTTAAATCCTCAGAGGTGACTTCATAAGAAAGATTTCCAACGTAAACGGACATCGAGGGTCTCCAAAATCAAACAGCGTGCAGAGATGGAGATTTCGGAGTGAAGCTTGCTCAGACTAAACGGGAGAAAACCAGTTAATACCAAAAACAAACACTATAGACCGATAATTCTTCTATCTCTCTAACTACCATAGCATGGTTTATCGGGGCTGGGGAATTTTTTGGTTTTCCTTTAGAATTTCGAGTTCGCCTCTCGGCTGACTCGCTTAGCCAAGCCGCTCAGGGCCAGCCTCTCGGTCAGTCTACGACCCTAAAACTGCAACCGCCGTTGCACAAGGTTGAGATCCTCGCGATAGCTTGAGGTGGTCGGGGCCAGTTCCACGGCGCGACGATAGGCATCTAGGGCCTGATTATAGTCTCCCAAGCGCTCCCAGGCATAGCCAAGACGATTCCAGGCGGCGGACTGTTCGGGGTTTAAGGCGATCGCCTGCATCAGAGCCGCACGAGACTCGCCATAGCGATCGAGACCCTGTTGAGCTAGGCCGAGATTGTACCAGGCGATCGCCGCACTCAACTCCCCCCAGCTTCCATCTCCCTCTAACGCACTCTCACAGGACGACACCGCCTCAATGAAGCGCCCTAGCGCAATCTGATCGGCACAACGATTGAGTAACGCCAGAGCATACCTCGGACGCAGTCTCAGCGCCCGATTATGAGCCGCCAGCGCCGCCTCATAATCCCCCAGATTCCCCAAGCGCACCCCCAAATTCGTCCAAGTGCTGACATCATCAGGCCGCAGGGCCAACGCCTTCTCACAGGCCACCACCGCCTCGCGATCGCTCCCCTTCTGACAGCGATTGACATAATACTCGTAGGTGGTAAGCTCCTCGTCTCCCTCGGCCAACGCTGGGGTTAGCGCGAGGTGTCCCGCCAGAGTGGCCAGGGTCAGCAATGGAAGTTGAAGCAACCTGAAGAAATCGCGCACCATAGACACTTAACAATAAACGACCAAAAACCCTGAAGCCTTTTTATTGCAATGGTTTTAGTTAAAATTTTTGTCCTAATTAATGCGACAAAAAACTAAACAAAACCAGGCGAGGTGAACTTACGACTCTGGGGAATCTGGGGGAGTCTGCTTCTTAAACTGAGTTCGTAAACGAACCGACTCCCGATGAGAATGTAAGCCTTCGGCGTCAGCGAGTGTTTGAATGGCCCGACTCATCTTCTGCAACGCTGACGGAGAATATTCAATCAGACTCGAATGCTTCATAAAGGTTTCCGTACCCAAAGCTGAGGCGTAGCGGGCCGCGCCGGACGTGGGTAGAGTATGGTTCGGACCAGCCAGGTAATCCCCGACGGCTTCTGGGGTCGAATAGCCCAGGAAAATCGCCCCCGCATGACGAATCTGCGGCACGAACTCCCAGGGTTCAGCAATTTCGAGTTCCAGGTGTTCTGGCGCAAACTGGTTGGAGAGGTCAGCCGCTTCAGCCAGAGAATCTACCACCACCACCAATCCATAATGGGCGATCGCCTTCTCAGTCCACAACCGTCGCGGATGGTCGCTCAATTGCGCCTCCACCTCCGCCACCACCTGACGAGCCAAGGCTGAATCAGGAGTCAGCAGAATCGCCGCCGCCATCGGATCATGTTCGGCTTGGGCCAGCAAGTCCGCCGCCACATGAGCCGGCTCAGCCTGACGATCAGCAATCACCAACACCTCCGATGGCCCCGCCAGGGAATCAATCCCCACCGTTCCAAAGACCATTTTCTTGGCCAGAGTGACATAGATATTGCCCGGCCCGGTGATCACATCCACCGGCGCAATGGTATTGGTTCCATAGGCTAAAGCCGCGATCGCCTGAGCGCCACCCACCCGATAAATCTCTTGCACTCCCGCTTCCTGAGCCGCCACCAACACCGCCGCATCAATCCGTAAATCATCCCCCGGCGGCGTGACCATCACCAGTCCCTCAACTCCCGCCACTTTCGCCGGAACCGCATTCATAATCGCCGTACTCGGATAAGCACCCCGACCACCGGGAACATAAAGCCCCGCGCGATCCACCGGCGTATAGCGTTTCCCCAGAACAACACCATCCTGGGCAAAATCCACCCAACTTTTGGGAACCCGTTGACGATGGAAGGCCTCAACCTGTTTAACAGCCAGTTGAATCGCATCCAACAGCCGTTTGGGAATTTGCTGATAGGCCGCATCGAGTTCCGACCCCGTCACTCGTAACTGACCACGAGTGAGAGATTGTCCGTCAAACTCTTGCGTGTAGCGGAGTAGGGCCGCATCCCCCTGTTGGCGAACCGTCTCGATAATCTTGCGGACGCTCGCCTCCTGTTCTAGCACCCCATCGGACTGGGTGCGGTTCATGATTCGCCGTAACTCGGACTCGGCTTCGGATCGCTGAGTGATGATTCGCAGCATGGGATGTTACAGAATGCCTCCGCGCGTGTCTGCCCCAACCTTAAGTCGCCAGGATACCCTGGATGCGATCGCCCGCCTCGGGGCTAGAGGGAGCAACCCAACTTAGACTGACTACCCTATCAGCTTAGCGCGGATTTTTTCAGAAAGCGCGACTTCTCACAAATGAGATGCTATATTAGTATGTCTGGTAAGAACAGCCAACACAAACGTAAACAGAATTGATCTACAATAGGGGAGTTAATCGGTGGCAAACATCAAGTCTGCAATCAAACGCATTCAAGTCAACGAGCGCAACCGCTTACGCAATAAATCACATAAATCAGCCATCCGCACGCTGATGAAGAAATACTTTGCAGCCGTCGAGGCCTACCAAAGTAACCCAAGTCCCGAGGCCTTAGAGGAGGTTCAACAGCACATGAACCTGGCCTATAGCAAAATTGACAAAGCCGTCAAACGAGGCGTGTTGCACAACAACACCGGCGCCCGCAAGAAAGCGCGTCTAGCCAAAGCCCTCAAATCACAAGACAGCGCTGCCTAAGCCGCGCCGACGACGACCATTGAGCCGATCGCATGACGCTTATTGACACCCACGTTCACGTCAACTTTGACCGTTTCGAGTCGGACTTCGAGCAAGTTCGCGATCGCTGGCGAGCCGCCGGCGTGAGCCAATTGGTTCATTCCTGCGTCCATCCTCGGGAATTTCCCCGAACTCAGGCGATCGCCGCCCAAGTGCCGGAAATGTCTCTAGCCGTGGGGTTACATCCCCTCGACGCCCAAGACTGGACGGAGGATCTCAGCCAAGAGATTAGCCGTTTAGCTCAAGAAGAGACGCGGCTGGTGGCGATCGGGGAAACAGGGCTAGATTTTTTCAAAGCCGACAACCGCCCCGAGCAATACGCAGCCCTGCGGGGACAACTTGACATCGCCCAAGCCCTCAATCTACCCGTGATTATCCACTGTCGGGATGCAGCCAGCGCCCTCGTGGAGCAATTACAAGAGTTTAAGGCTCTTGGCGGTCAACCCCGAGGTGTCATGCATTGCTGGGCCGGAACCCCCGCAGAAACCCAAGCGTTTCTGGATCTGGGGTTTTATATTAGTTTTAGTGGTATCGTCACCTTTAAAAATGCCAAAACCTTACAAGCATCGGCCAAACTCGTTCCCGAGGATCGCCTCTTAATTGAAACCGACTGTCCCTTTCTCGCCCCCGTCCCCAAACGGGGCCAACGCAACGAACCCGCCTTCGTGCGCTACGTTGCCGAAACCCTAGCCCAACTGCGCGGCCAGTCCTTCGACGACCTGGCCGCGCAAACCCGGCACAATGCGATCGCCTGCTTTGGTCTAACATCCATTTAGGCCAAACACCTGCCCACGGCGATCATCATCCCCCGCCCGCGCAACCGCAGACTCCGAAACGAATGCCAAGATCTGGACTTTACCCGAATCGTCCATCATCCCAGCGAGCGTCCGTCGGAATCCCACCCCCGACAGACTCACAACCCGCTCACTCAAGCGACGCTCACCAGCCTGTCCTTAACCCCGACCGAGGTTTCAGTTCTTGAAACCTCGATTTGCCGTGTAGGCCTGCGCCTAACCCGGATAAACCTCCGTCAAAGATCCACGTCTTTAGCGCATCCCAACAGTCCGACAAAGAAGACGAATGACTAACCTACAAACGACCACCAGCACCGCCCCCGTCTTTCACCTGCCTGACCTCGTCGCCATCCAGCGATCGAGCTTTCGCTGGTTT
>CAZXWM010000360.1:1806-4218 GCA_964644215.1 uncultured Phormidium sp. | reverse complement strand
CGGGGCCAAGTTCCGGGGTGAGTTTGAGGAACGGTTGCGTTCCGTAATTCGGGAAGTCACTCATTCTGACGGCCAAGTGGTGCTGTTTATCGATGAACTGCATACGGTGATTGGGGCCGGTGGTGGTAGTAGCCAGGGAACGATGGATGCGGGAAATCTCCTCAAACCCATGTTAGGCCGGGGCGAGTTGCGCTGTATCGGTGCGACCACCTTAGAGGAATATCGCAAGCATATCGAAAAAGACAAAGCCCTAGAACGGCGCTTTCAGCAGGTGTTTGTGGGTCAACCTGACGTTGAAGCCACAATTTCGATTTTGCGGGGCTTGAAGGAGCGTTACGAGGTGCATCATGGCGTAACCATCACCGACTCCTCCCTTGTGGCGGCGGCCACACTCTCTAATCGCTATGTGACCGATCGCTTTCTCCCCGACAAGGCGATCGATTTAGTCGATGAGGCGGCGGCTAAGCTCAAAATGGAGATTACCTCGAAACCGACGGAATTGGAGGATGTCGATCGCCGACTCATGCAATTAGAGATGGAAAAACTCTCCCTCGAAGGAGAAGAACAACGGGCGACCCGAGGCACGTATTACTCAGCTCAAGAACGTCTCAGCCGCATCGAGGAAGAAATGAAAGACCTCAAACAAAAACAGGGGGTCTTGAGTTCCCAATGGCAAACAGAAAAACAACTTCTTGATGATATTAATGCCCTCAAAGAAGAGGAAGAGCAACTACGTCTAAAAATTGAACAAGCCGAGCGCAATTATGACCTCAATACTGCCGCTCAGTTAAAATATGGACGGTTAGAGAAGTTGCAACGGCGGGCGGAACAAAAAGAAGCCCAGTTACTGAAACTGCAAACTGACGGGGTAGCCCTGTTGCGGGAACAAGTGACCGAAGCCGATATCGCCGAAATTGTGGCCAAGTGGACGGGAATCCCGGTGAATCGGTTGTTAGAGACGGAACGGCAGAAACTCCTGAAACTCGAAGACCAACTCCATCGCCGCGTCGTGGGCCAGTCTGAGGCTGTCTCAGCGGTGTCAGCGGCGATTCGTCGCGCTCGGGCGGGGATGAAAGACCCCTCTCGGCCCATTGGCTCCTTCCTGTTTATGGGACCGACGGGGGTAGGTAAAACTGAACTGGCCCGGGCTTTGGCGGCGTCGTTATTTGATGACCATGATGCCTTGGTGCGGATTGATATGTCCGAGTACATGGAGAAACATTCCGTGTCTCGTTTAGTGGGCGCACCTCCGGGATATGTCGGCTATGACGAAGGGGGACAACTCTCCGAAGCGGTGCGGCGAATGCCCTACTGTGTGCTGCTGTTTGATGAGGTGGAGAAGGCCCACCCCGATGTGTTTAACATTTTGTTGCAAGTGCTTGACGATGGGCGTATTACCGATTCTCAAGGACGAGCCATCAATTTCTGTAATACGGTTATTATTATGACCAGTAACATCGGCTCGCAGCATATTTTAGATGTAGCGGGGCGGGAGTCGGATTATGAAGAGATGCGATCGCGGGTTTATGAGGCGTTGCGATCGCAGTTCCGCCCAGAATTTCTCAACCGTGTTGATGACCTGACCATCTTCCATCCCCTCGGCAAAAATCAATTGCGAGATATCGTCTCAATTCAAATTTTACGCATCGAGCAACTGTTAGCCGAACAAAAGATTCAAATTGTTCTCTCCGAGTCCGCCAAAGACTACATCGCCGATGTGGGCTACGATCCAGTTTATGGAGCGCGACCTCTCAAACGAGCCATCCAGCGGGAATTAGAGAACCCCATCGCCACCAAATTACTGGAATTAGAATTTGGCGCTGGCGATACCATTTATGTCAATTGCACTGAGGATGGAAGCAGTCTTCAATTTACGAAGACCGAACCTAAAACCCAGTCTAAAACTCAACCTAAAACTCAGCCTAAAACCCCGCCTAAAACCCCGCCTAAACCCCAGCCTCAGGGAAATTCTACTCCCAAAACACCCCCAACTCCCACCGCTCAACCGAAACCCGAGAGTGAGCCTCAGGTGAAGCGGGAGTCAAAGACCAAGACGACATCAGAGAAACCATCGGAGTCAGAGGCTAACTCCAAACCGACCTCTTCTAGCGAGGATGCTGACGTCGTATCGGTCAGCGCCACCGTTGTTGACCCCATGGAGATCAACCGCGGCCGGCCCGTTCAATCTGATGGCTTCCCCTGGGAATAACTGGGATTAACTCGAAGGGGGTTGGTCATCGCACCAGCGGTCTAATTCCTCGATGCTGTTAAAGGTGAAACAGCGTTTGGCTAAGGCGTTGAGCTGCTCGGATGATAAGTTCTCAACTCGCTGACGAGTTCCGAGGGGGAGAACACCTAACTGCTCAGTGAGTAGGTTCACAACCAGCTCGATTTTGCCTTGCTGAAGTCCCT
>CAZXWM010000360.1:0-1706 GCA_964644215.1 uncultured Phormidium sp. | reverse complement strand
GGGGCTAGGCTAATGAGTCGTTTGCTGCCGATATCTGCTTTTTTGACCATGGGATATGGGCTTAATTTAGGTGGCTTTGGCGACTACGGCGCCATCGGTGAGCAGTTCGATCGCCTTTTGGTAGGGCAAATCAGCGGCTGTGCCAACTTCATCGCGGCGAATGGGATTTTGAGGCACTACGAAGTCGGGAGTAATGCCGAGTTTGTTGATGTCTTTGTGGCTGGGGGTTTCGTATTTGGCCACGGTGACGGCAATTCCTGAGTCGTCAGAGAGGTCAAAGAGGGACTGAATTAAGCCTTTGCCAAAGGTGCGTTCTCCCACCAGTTGGGCGCGGCGATTGTCTTGCAAGGCGCCGGCGAGGATTTCACTGGCGCTGGCGGTTCCTTGGTTGACTAATACCACTAAAGGCGCGTCCGTGAGGGCATCATAGCCCGCGTCAAAGCTGCCTAAGACGGCTTGGCGATTGACGGTGTAGACGATGGTGGCGTCGTTGAGCCAGAGACGGGCGATTTCAACTCCTGCTTGTAGCAAGCCGCCGGGATTGTTGCGTAAATCCAGGATATAGGCGGCGGCCCCCTGGTCTTCCAGGTCGCTGATGGCCTGGGTCATTTCTTCGCTGGCGTTGGCACTAAATTGGCTGAGGCGAATATAGCCGATGGGGGTGCTGTCTTCGGCTTGGGTGAGATTGTAGCTGACGGGGTTAAGGGCGATGCGATCGCGGATAATTTCAATATCCTCGACCCGGTCTTCATCGAAGCGTTGTATTTGTAGAGTCACGGCTGTCCCCACTGTTCCCCGCATCCGGGTGGCGGCTTCATCGAGAGAGAGATTCTCTGTTGATACGCCATCGATTTCTAAGACTAAATCTCCTGGTTGAATACCCGCTGCGTCAGCGGGAGAACTGGCAATGGGGGCAATGACTTTAATGCGCTTACTCTCAGGGTCAATGGCAATCTGTAGGCCGACCCCGGTTAGTTCGCCGGCGGTGTTGACTTGTAGATTGCGGTAGTTATCGGGGCGTAAAAGACGGGTGAAGGGGTCGTCGAGCTTGGCCAACATCTCCTCGATGGTGTCATAGGCGGCTTCACGGGTCGTTAGGGGCTGCCGTAGGGCGTCTTGGCGGATTTTCCACCAATTTTGACCATTGAATGAATCATCTACGTAGGCGCGGTTGACGACTCGCCAGACCTCTGAGACAAGTTTCTGTTCTTCGGTCAAGGCGACTGCGGCAGGCATCCAGCCAATCCAGCTCAACAGTCCTAGAAGCAGTGAAAGAAGAAGTCCGAAGCTGACAGCGCGTTTGTGCATGAGAAAACCCGGCATCCAAAGTTGAGAAATGTTAATGTTTCCTCAGTGTGCCAAAGTTCTGGGCATCTGCCTAGTCGGTTCGGGTCAGTTGTGGTCTGGGGCGATCGCTGCAATCTCCTAACCCCTAAAGCCCAAGCTGTGTTACATTTTCTATAGAGACTTTACCGTTCCGCCTTCGAGCCTGTCAGGAGATTTCGACCTCGTGATGATGTCTGGAATCTCCCCTGTCCGTCTGAGGGCATGACGATGCCAGATTCTTGGGTGTCGTGCTAAACTTCACAAACCGCAATATATCTAACGCACTGACTTTATGTTTTCTAAGGAAGTCACTGATTCTAAACCCTTCAAGTGGTTTGACGAACGCCTCGAAATTCAGGCGATCGCCGACGACATCACCG
>CAZXWM010000359.1:3399-4223 GCA_964644215.1 uncultured Phormidium sp. | reverse complement strand
TCTATTCCCTATTCCCTGTTCCGGTGTTCCCTGTTCCCTGTTCCCTATTCCCTTCTATGAACATTTTTCGTCAATATATTGCTCCGGCCTTAATTGTGGTAGTGTTCTTGCTGGCCCTACTGGCCACTAGCGCCCGCATTTTTCTGCCCGAGGGCTTGAGTTCTCCGGTATCCATCGAAGCCCCCGCCCCGACTGGGGCCAGTAGTTCTCCCACTTCCTAAGTCTTTTGTTTGTTCCCGGCTATCGCTTACGCAAAGGATCGACCATCGATCGCGCTCGGCTTGTGCAATTTGCCCAGCGTACCTATAGTGAACTCTATCCGACTCAAGACTTTGCCCATCTACCGCGACTCGTCGAACAGTATTTGTCCTCCAAAACGCCCCTCTGGTGGGTTGAATCTCAAAATGATGACGACGCTGGATTTCCCCATCTTCGTCAGCCTTTGGGCTGTTTATGGCTGGGAAATGCCGTCGATCAACTTGACGGCGATCGCCATGCCCATATTTTTCTGTTATATGTCGAACCCCAACATCGCCGCCAGGGGATTGGTTCGGCCCTCATCCACCATGCTGAAACCTGGGCACGGCAACGGGGCGATCGCCAACTCGGCCTACAAGTCTTCGCCGACAACCAGCCGGCCATTCATCTTTACGAAAAACTTGGCTATCAAACCTTTTCCCATTGGATGGTGAAACGCCTAAACTAGCTGTTACTGGCGCGGGCTTTTAACTGAGCCGCCATTGACTGTAACAGGCGTTTTTCTCGTCGTAGTTTTTCCTCTAAGGCCTGGATTTGCTCGCGGCGGGTTTCGAGTTCCACAGTGC
>CAZXWM010000359.1:473-3389 GCA_964644215.1 uncultured Phormidium sp. | reverse complement strand
GATTACGCCGGAGTTTCTGTAACGTCAGAGACTGTCGCCACTGTTCCGCTCGCTCAACTTCCTTTTCCAGAAACTCCGGCGTAATCCCTTTACCAAGATATTGTCGAACCAACCCCAGAACCCAGTCTTTCGCCTCCTTGACATGAAGCACTTGGCGGCCCGCTCCAACTTCGGCCAAAACTAAAATGCCCTCGTTGTAGAGGTTATTCTCCATTTCCACGAGTTCCTCGCCCGAAATCGACGCCCAAGTCTCATCGGGTTTGCGGCGAGCCAAGAGTCGTAAGGTGGTTTTACCCAATAAACCTTTCTTTGTGACTTGAGCGAGATATAACATAGGGCGATCGCCTTGAAACCAACAGAGCCAACTCACGGAGTTGACAAACGAAGCCAAGCCATCAAGCTATAGCCGCCGTCAGATGAAATAGGACAAACAAAATCTGTAAATCCTTGACTACAAGGGACTTTATCTAATTGTGTTTGCTCATAGTTGACGGTCAAAAATTGACCGTCAACTCCCAACCGAACCTAAAGGCGACTCAAGCGATTTTGTAACATCGCCACTTGAGTTTCCGCTTCAGCTAGGGCCGTTCGCGCACCCTGTACCACAGCATCCGGGGCTTTATTGACAAAATTCGGATTGCTTAATCGCCCCGCATAGGACGCCACCTCAGCTTCAGCCTTGGCGAGTCTCTTCTCTATTTTGGCGCGAATTTCGCCAATGTCCACCACACCCGCTAAGGGAATTAACACCTGAACCGTCCCTACCACACCAGCGATAGTTTGTCCAGGTTCTTCGGCCAGGACATCCGTCAGGGTGAACGAATCGACTTTGCCCAGATTTTCAATATAGGCTTGTCCTCGCTCCAGGATATCGCGTTCGCGATCGCTCTGACTCTGTAAAATCACCGCAATCTTAAGACTCGGCTTAATCTCCAACTCGGCCCGCAAGTTGCGAATCGTGCGAATCGCCCCAATCAACAACTCAAACCCAGATTCTAACTCCTCATCAATCAACGTTTCATCTACCTGTGGATAGGCTTGAGTCGCCAAACAGACCTGATTTTCAGATTGCGTCAACACCTGCCAAACTTCCTCCGTAATATGAGGGAGAAAGGGATGCAGCAATTTCAGAATCCCATCGAGGACAAACGCCAGAGTTTGCTGGGCCACCCGTTTCGAGTCCGCATCATCCCCCTGTAAGCGGGGTTTCACCAGTTCAATATACCAATCACAGAAATCCCCCCAGATAAACTCATAAAGTCCCTTCGCCGCTTCCCCTAACCCATAGTGATTGACATACTCACAAGTTTGGCGAACCGTTTGCCCAAACCGCGAGAGAATCCAACGGTCAGCCAATTCTAACCTCTCAGGATTGGGGGTTCCCAACTGTTGCGGCGTTTGTTCAGCTAGATTTAGCATCACAAAACGCGACGCATTCCAGAGTTTATTGGTAAAGTTGCGGGAGGCTTCTACCGAGACCGACTCATCCTTGTTGCGATCGTATTCTAGGCGGATATCCTGGCCAGCCCCAGCCACTTCCCGGATTAGGGTATAACGCAGGGCATCGGTTCCATACTTATTGATTAACAACAGCGGGTCAATACCATTGCCCTTCGACTTGGACATCTTCTGATTGTTCTCATCCCGGACCAAGCCGTGAATATAAACATCCTGAAACGGCATTTTGCCAGTGAAATAACCCGACATCATCGTCATCCGGGCCACCCAGAAAAAGATAATGTCAAATCCCGTCACCAGGGTACTGGTGGGGAAATAGGTCTCCAAATCATCAGTCTTGTGCGGCCAGCCCATCGTAGAGAAGGGCCATAGCCCCGAGGAAAACCAGGTATCCAGCACATCAGGGTCACGAACGAGGTCGGCCCCATCTCCGAAGCGTTCCTGGGCTTTTTGGGCTGCTTCCGCCTCGCTTTTAGCCACAATAAAGGGGGTCTCGTCGGTGATTTCGCCTTCCGTTTCACTGACCACATACCAGGCGGGAATTTGATGACCCCACCAGAGTTGACGGGAGATACACCAATCCTGGAGATTCACCAACCAATCCCGATAGACTTTTCGCCAGCGTTCGGGGACAAACTGGGGCGAGTTTTGGTCATCGAGACAGGAGAGGGCAAAATCCGCCAGAGGACGAATTTTTACATACCACTGGGTTGAGAGGAGGGGTTCGACGGGAACTTTGCCTCGTTCACTGTAGGGGACGCTGTGGCTATAGTCCTCGACTTTGACCAGGAATCCCGCGTCATCGAGGCGTTGGACAACGTTTTTGCGGGCAACAAAGCGGTCTTGGCCCTGAAACTCCCCAGCATTTTCATTCAGTGACCCATCCTTGTTCATGATATTGATTTGGGGCAGGTTGTGGCGTTGCCCCATGGCGAAGTCATTGGGGTCATGGGCGGGGGTCACTTTAACGCAGCCGGTACCAAATTCGCGGTCGACTAAATCATCGGCAATGATGGGGATTTCCCGATTCATCAGCGGTAGGGTCAGGGTTTTGCCGATGAGGGATTGGTAGCGAGGGTCTTTGGGATTGACGGCAACGGCGGTGTCTCCCAACATGGTTTCGGGGCGAGTGGTGGCTACTTCCATAAAGCCAGACCCATCGCTGAGGGGATAGCGGAAATGCCAGAGATGGCCGTTGACTTCTTTTTGGTCCACTTCTAAGTCAGAGACCGCCGATTGACTTTCGGGACACCAGTTGACGAGGTAGTTGCCCCGATAAATTAAGCCATCGTTGTAGAGACGCAAGAAGGCTTCTAAGACGGCTTCGGAGAGGCCCTCGTCGAGGGTGAAGCGTTCGCGGGTCCAATCGACAGAAACCCCCATGCGTCGCAGTTGGTTGGTGATTTTGCTGCCGGATTCGGCTTTCCAAGTCCAGGCCCGTTCCAGGAATTTTTCTCG
>CAZXWM010000359.1:0-463 GCA_964644215.1 uncultured Phormidium sp. | reverse complement strand
CCGAGGTCGTCGCGATGTTGGCCGTCGGCTTTGAGTTGGCGGTCAAGAATACTCTGAACGGCGATACTGGCGTGGTCTGTTCCTGGTAGCCAGAGGGTGTTACGACCCTGCATCCGTTGATAGCGAACGAGGGTATCGATGAGGGCACTTTCAAAGGCATGGCCCATGTGGAGACTGCCGGTAACGTTGGGGGGTGGGATGACGACGCAGTAAGGGTCGCCGGGGGCGTTGGGGTCGGCTTTGAATACGTGATGGTCTTCCCAGTACTGTTGCCATTTGGCTTCGGTCTGTTGGGGGTCGTATTGGGCGGGAAGATTGACGGTCATTGTGGCCTGTGTGGATGAATAACGGCGATCGCTGATTTTATCAATTATACGGGTACGGTTGCCTATTCCCCGTTCCGGTGTTCCCTTCTTCTCCCCTCTTGCCACATGAGCTCTTGCCTCTTGCCTTCTTCTCCCCT
>CAZXWM010000358.1:0-4226 GCA_964644215.1 uncultured Phormidium sp. | reverse complement strand
AGTCTTGCTAGAGACTTCCTCTGGGAATTGGAGCGATCGGGCTTGCTTCGGTATTTTGACGGGATTTAACAACGTCTTAAGATTTGTCCGCCCCAGGCTTCGATCCGTTGCTGAATTTGCCGATCCCATTCCTCTAATTTTTGTAAGAAATTGCGATTTTGTAGCCCACTTAACCACAAAATTAACGCATCATCCCCATTGGCGTAGTAACGCCGTCGCCGTCCGGCTTCTTGAAAGCCAAATTGCTCATAGAGCGATCGCGCGGCCTGGTTCTTGGCGTTGACTTCTAGGGTGGCCCGGGCCAGTTGGCGAGCGCACGCGGCCCGCAGCAGTCCCCAAAGGATGAGCTGTCCGAGTCCCCGACGGCGCTGTTGCGGGTGAACGGCTACAATCGTCAGATGGGCTTCATCGACAATGGCCCAAAGACAGCCTAGAGCGAGCAAGGACTGGGGCGGCTCCTGGGGCGGCTCACAGTCCTCGATCCCCAGGAGAATACTATTGGGGCTATCGAGTTCGCGTCGATAGCCGTCTTCGGTCCATAATCCCCCGAAACAGAGATGATCGAGAGCCAGGATGGGGCCGAGATCCGCCTCAGTGAGGGGATGGAGCGCCAGACGAGTCACCACAGCACACGAAGACACAAGACAACAGAGAAAACAATACCCCAACGAGGAGGTTAACCCACAAAGGATTCAGCATTAGTAGGCCTCGATCGTACACTAAGAAGGGATGGGTTGAGCGACTGCCCTCGCTCTCGCCGGCAGCTCCTTTGATGTTCACTCGCTCCCTTAGCCCTAATTACAGTATTACTTGTCCCTCTCTCATTTTTATGGTCTCGACTCCTTCTCTTGACAAACCCCAATCTGGTCGTAGCTTTCTCGACCAAGCGATCGCCTCATCCTCTCCCAATCAAAGCCTTGTCCCCCTCACCACCCGTCTCGGTGACAATGATGCCTTAGAAATTGGCGGCTGTGATGTGCCGACGTTGGTGCGTCGCTTCGGCTCTCCGCTCTACATTTTGGATGAAACGACCCTGCGTACGGCCGGTCGTCAGTACCGAGAGGCCTTTGCTAAATACTATGACGGCGAAAGTCTCGTGTTATTTGCCTCGAAGGCTTGGAGTTGTTTAGCCGTCTGTGCCATCGTCGCCAGTGAAGGATTAGGAGTCGATGTCGTCAGTGGAGGGGAACTCTACACAGCTCTGAGCGCCGGTGTGGCCCCCGATCGCCTGTATCTCCATGGCAACAATAAATCGGCTCAGGAATTAGATTATGCTATAGAGTCCGGGATTACGGTGGTGGCCGACAACTGGCAGGATTTACAGATTTTAGTGGAGTTAATGGGCGATCGCCCCAACCCCGTGCGGCTGATGTTGCGCTTCACCCCCGGCATTGAATGTCACACCCACGAGTACATTCAGACGGGCCACATTGACAGTAAATTTGGCTTTGACCCCGACTCTCTCGATGCGGTGTTGCAGTTTGTTTCACAACAGCCGAGTCTTAACTGTGTGGGTCTCCATGCCCATATTGGCTCGCAAATTTTTGAGTTGCAACCCCATCATGATTTACCTGAGGTGATGGTGTCTTGGCTGCAACGGGCGCAATCGTATAATCTGCCAGTGACGGAGTTAAACGTCGGTGGAGGACTCGGGATTCGCTATACCGAAGACGATGATCCCCCGAGTATCGAGGACTGGGTCAAAACCATCTGCGATCGCCTCAGCGGGGCCTGTCGTGAGGCCAATCTCCCCTTACCGCGCCTCCTCTGCGAACCGGGGCGATCGCTCATTGGCACCGCCGGCGTCACCGCCTACAGTCTTGGCGCTCGCAAAACGGTTCCTGGGGTGCGAGACTATATTACGGTAGATGGAGGAATGTCGGACAATCCCCGACCCATCACCTACCAATCCCGGTATCGTGCTGTCGTGGCGAACCGCATGAGTGCCCCCGCCACGGAAACCGTCACCATTGCCGGGAAACATTGCGAATCTGGGGATGTTGTCATCGCCGATGCCCAACTTCCGGCCAGCGAGGCCGGAGATACCCTCGTCGTCATGGGAACTGGGGCATACAATTACAGTATGTCGTCTAACTATAACCGGCTTCCCCGCCCGGCAGCGGTCTTAGTCTGTGACGGAGAAGCGAACCTGATTTTACAGCGAGAAACCTACGAGGATCTACTACGCCAGGATTGCTTACCCGAACGGTTGGTGGCAAAGACTCCTAGACCCTAACGCTTCGGCTGGTAACGAGCCGTTAATCCGTTATCCCGTCCCGAGTTACCCACTCGGGAACGGGCCGTTGACGATGGACTTGGGTAGCGAGCAGTACGAGGAATATCCAGAGTTCAATGGAATCTCTGTGGCAGCAATGGTTAGCAAATTCGAGCGAAACTCAGCCCGCGCTGTGGCGCTTGATTCAACAATCCTGGGTCATTATTGACATCGGGTTGGTCTTTGTGCTAACATACGCGATTCTAGTGGTCGTCAGCGAGCGACGCACCCTCTGGATGGTACAGGGGTTAGTGTTTTTGATTGTGGCAGCAGCGGTGGGAAATGCTCTGAATTTGAGTTTGCTGCATTTTGTTTTAGATAAAATTGCCATTATCTCAGCCGTCGCCATGGCGGTGACGTTGCAGTCTGAGTTTCGGCAACTCCTCGAACAACTCGGCCGGGGCGATATCTCAGGCTTATTTCAATCCTCTCGGGATAGTTTGCCCAAATCCGACAGTATTGTCGATGAGGTGGTTGATGCCGTTAAAGAGCTCTCGCAAAATCGCACTGGTGCCATTATCGTCATGGAGACTCGGCAACCGATTGACGAACGAGACTTTTCAGTGCCAGGTGTTAAACTGAATGCCGAGGTCTCCAAGGAACTCCTACAAACGATTTTTCAAACCAGTACTCTGCTCCATGATGGTGCGGTTTTGATTCGGGCCTCGCGCATCATTTCGGCCGGTGCTATCCTACCGCTGTCGGAACGGAAAGCGTCGCGCCAGTTGGGAACACGCCACCGGGCCGCGATGGGGATTACAGAACGGGTCAAAAATTGCGTCTGTGTGGTAGTTTCAGAGGAAACCGGGTCAATCTCTTTGGCGGAGCGAGGGACGCTTAATCGTCCCTTGACCAGTAGTAAACTCAAGGAACTCTTAGAGGCTTACTTTTCAACGAAAGGTGATGGGGAAGTTGTGGCCCCCAACTGGCGCAACTTGACTCGCCAGTTAAGTCATAAGGGAGGGTCGGCCATCTCGCGATTTTTCGGGATTGCGCCTGCGACACCCAAGGATAAACAATAACGACCGTTTTAACGAGCAAGCGAGCATATACAATGCAGGGGTTAACGTCCGAAATGCGATCGAGTTCATGGCTGATGAACGCGGGTTTGCGGTGGTGATTGAGGAAAATAATATGAGTGCGAAGCCAACCCTTTTAGGAACGTTACCCACTGACCTCGATCCGACGCGATTGCCTAAACATGTTGCTGCGATTATGGATGGCAATGGACGTTGGGCACAGCGTCGGGGATTGCCACGTCTGGTGGGTCATCAACGAGGGGTTGATGCTTTAAAAGCCCTAGTCCGCTGTTGTGATGATTGGGGGATTCAAGCGTTAACGGCTTATGCGTTTTCGACGGAAAACTGGGGACGACCCCTCGAAGAAGTTGATTTCTTGATGATGCTGTTTGAGCGGGTGCTACGACAGCAGTTGAAGGAGATGATGGAGAAGAATGTCAAAATTCGCTTTGTGGGCAATTTAACGACGCTTCCGGCCTCACTCCAGCGGGAAATTGAAGCGGCGATGAGCGAAACGGACGGAAATTCAGGGATTCAGTTTACGGTGGCGACAAACTATGGTGGCCGCCAGGAAATTGTGGCGGCTTGTCAGGAGATTGCTAGGCAGGTGCAACGGGGGGAACTGGCTCCAGATGAGATTGATGCGAGTCTGTTTGAACGGCATCTCTATACGGCTGGGGTGGGTGACCCGGATTTACTGATTCGTACCAGTGGTGAGATGCGGATTAGTAATTTCCTACTTTGGCAAATTGCCTATGCTGAGTTGTATGTGACGGATACGCTGTGGCCGGAGTTCGATCGCCATGCGTTCCGTGAGGCGTTGCTGGCTTATCAACGACGCGATCGCCGGTTTGGGAAGGTGACAACGCCTTCGATTTAGGGGGGAAGAAGGGAACAGGGAACAGGGAACAGGGAACAGGGAACAGGGAACA
>CAZXWM010000357.1:0-4234 GCA_964644215.1 uncultured Phormidium sp. | reverse complement strand
GTACCATAAGTTACTGCCGCATTCATCCCGACGCTAAAAACATCGGTGGCGCGGCTTTCTCCCGCTTATATCCACCTCGTCTTACAGCGCGGGGCTTCTTGCGGAATCAGCTAAATCGGTTTGCAGGCCGGCTAAAGTCAAATGACCCGGATTTTCCTGAAATCTTGGCATAATCTCCCCGGTGCGATGACAAGGGGTCTTGAGATATCTCTCTCGTAGGATAGGGGAAATCTACGTTTTATTTTGTTATATGTAGGCTGAGGCGATCGTACGATTTCTAAGTTTGTAGCCAATCTGACCAAAATCCCGATGACAATTCTGTTAAAAATGTTAATATTATTTTAATAATCACAGTTCAGCCCGCAAAAACAGCCCAGCCCTTAGCACAGAGATGCCAAATTCAGCCGGGAGTGTTGCTCCCTGTCTAGCCAACGCTTTGCTAAGCTTACGTTTTCACGAAATCTTAACCTAGTAAGAGTTTAACCGTCAGAGAGGAGGAGAGCCACAACGGGAGTCTTGTGTAAATTTACGCACAATAGGAGGCCTATGACAGCAAGTTTAGATCATCCAATCTGATGCATTCACTAAAGTCAGTCTGCCCCAAAAACGGCGTTATCTTAGCATAATCTCTGAATAGAATTCCCGAAAACTTGCGTAAATTTAAGGGCAAAACCCGACCGAAGTCTAATCCGAGCCGAGCCATAAAGTCTAGTATAAAAGCCAATCCTCGTCCCGTGTTTTGAGTTTAACTCTCGCCATTTCTAACCCCTATTTTCCCCGATGACATACTCCGTCACCTCCCTCCATCAACAGCCATCCTCCTCCTCTCCTAGCGATGTTCATACCAATTCTGTGATGATGGACTCTCTCTTCAATCGTATGAGTGAAGCGGGTTGGTTAGTGGAATGGCCCAGTGGTAGATTTCTCTCACTGAACCCAGCTGCTGAAAGCCTCTATGGGCGATCGCCAGACAATCCAGTCCAACCCCAACCCTGTTGGCAGGATACCATCGCCCCAGAGAACCGAGAATTTGTCTGCCAACGGATTCGTCGCTACCTGCGTCAATGTCAAACCAACCCCAATCAAGCCGATCTCAGCCTAGACTATGCCCTGATTCGCCCCGACGGCCAGCCCCGTTGGGTTCGTAGCCGCATTTGGCAATATCCAGGAGGTTCGGGAATCCAACTGCAAGGGCTAAGCCTCGATTTAACCCACCAACGGGATCTCTACGACCAAAAACTGCAATTCGAGAAACTCGCCACCAACATCCCCGGTGTTGTCTATCAATATGTCTTGCGCCAGGATGGCTCGTCATATTTTTCTTATATGAGTCCGGGTTGTCAAGATCTCTATGAATTAGAAGCCAGCGCCTTGGCGGGAGAACCTGACTTAGCTTGGAGTTTGATTCACCCCGATGATGTTGAAGCCTTTAACGAGAGTGTCGCCGCATCCGCAAAAACCCTAAGCACCTGGACGTATCAATGGCGTAACTATACCCATTCTGGGACATTGAAATGGTTGTCCGCCACCGCCCAACCCGAACAACGAGCGAATGGACATATTGTCTGGGATGGCATGATGATCGATATTAGCCAACGGAAACAAGCCGAGTTCGATCGCGATCGCTTCTTCGACTGTGCCTTAGACTTATTTGCGATCGTGGGCTTTGACGGCTACTTGAAGCGTCTAAATCCCGCTTGGGAGAAAACCCTAGGCTTCTCAATCGAGGAGTTGAAAACGCAACCGTTCTCAAATTTCATCCATCCTGATGATCTCGAACATACCCAAACCGAAGTTGAGAAAATCAGCAACGGTGACAATACGCTTTGGTTTGAAAACCGCTATCGAACTCGCGACGGTAACTATCGCTGGCTGGCTTGGCGAACCGTCAGTTTTCCCGAAGAAGGGGTAATGTACGCCAGCGCCCGCGATATTACGGAAGAGAAACGCATCGAAGCTGAACGAGAACGATTAATTGCCATCCTCGAAGCCTCACCGGATTTTATTAGTAGTGCTGATCTCACAGGTAATGTCACTTATATCAATCAGGGCGGACGAGATATTGTCGGCATCGATGCTGATGAAGTAGCAAGCCACTATCATGTGGGGGATTTCATTCCCGAGACGATGGTGGACTTTTTTGAAACTGAAGCCATCCCCACAGCCTTGCAAGATGGGATTTGGAAAGGAACTGCTAAGCTGAAACGAGCCGATGGAACCTACTTTCCTGTGTCTCAAATTATCCTCCATCATCAGGCCACAGAAGACCATGACGGTTATCTCTCGACGATCGCCCGAGATGTGACGGAAAGCCAAGCGATTCAAGAATGTTTACGGCAACAAGAAGAGTTTTTACGCAGTATTTATGATAGTCAGGGCAACTTGGTGTTTGTTATGGATCTGGCTGAGGATGGGCAATGGCGCTATGCCGATTGGAATGCCAGTACCGAAAAAGTTGCCGGAATCAGTCGCGAGGATGTTCGCGGTAAAACGCCGCTGGAGGTGTTTGGGCCGAGAATTGGCCAAGATTTCCTCGATGGCTATCTGCGCTGTCTGGTTAGGAAGGAGACAGTCACCATTCAACAGATGTTTCCCAATGGCGATCGCACCCTCTATTTTCAGGCCCATTTAACACCGTTGTTTGATGCCCAAGGACAGATTACACGCATCGTTGGTAATGCTACTGATATTACCGAACGCAAAGAAGTTGAACTGGCCCTGAAAGCCTCGAAAACTCGCTATCGCGCCTTAGCACAACAAGAAAAACTTGTCAATAACATTTCCCAACAAATTCGTAAATCCCTGGATCTCAAAACCTTGCTCGATAGCACTGTTCAGGCAGTTTACGAACTCTTAGATATCGATCGCTGCTACGTACTTCTCTACAATGAAGACTCTAAACTCCCTGATTTAGAATTGGCGACTGAAGCCAAACGAGAGGATCTTCCGAGTCGTTTGGAAGACTATCATTCCAGCTTCTTTGAACTCTTGAATCACCTGCTTCAGCAACGCCATTCGATTCGAGTTGATCAGGCCAGCGATATCGAAGATGGCAAATTGCGGCAACAGGTGAACCAACTCGGCTATCAATCTCTATTACTGTTTCCTATCAATAGTGGTGACGGGAACATCGGTACCCTCGCCTGTAGCCGAGAAATCGCCGCTAAACCCTGGAGCGATCGCGATGTCGAACTCCTGCAAGCTGTCTGCGATCGCCTCACCATCGCCATTCAACAAGCGGTTCTCTACCAACAATCGCGACAATCTGAACAACGGGCGATCGCCAAAACTGCCGAACTCGAACAAACCCTAAAACAACTGCAACAAACCCAAACTCAACTCATTCAAGCCGAAAAAATGTCCGGTTTAGGGCAATTAGTAGCAGGTGTTGCCCATGAAATCAATAATCCTGTGAGTTTCATCTTTGGCAATCTCGTTCATGCCAAAGAATACAGTCAAGACTTACTCGAACTGATTGGCTTATATCAACAGCATTGCCTCGAACCCCATCCTGAGATTACTCAGTTCATCGAAGAGATTGATTTAGACTATCTCAGCGAAGATATGCCCGATCTATTTAGTTCTATCGAAACTGGGGCTTTACGGATTCAGAAAATCGTGCGATCGCTGCGAACGTTCTCGCGACTCGATGAAGCCGAAGTGAAAACCATTAACCTCAACGAGAGTCTTGACAGTACCTTGATGATTCTCGCTAGTCGTCTGCGGGGTAACGAAACTCGGCCGGATATTGAATTAGTCTGTCATTATGGTGAACTTCCTGAAATCAGTTGTTATGCTGGTGCCTTAAATCAGGTGTTTATGAATCTGATTAACAACGCCGTCGATGCCATTGATGATTCGGGCAAAACTCAAGGAGTGTTAACCCTTGAAACCGCTGTTGGTGACAATAGTATTATCATTAAAGTTCATGATAACGGCAGTGGGATTCCTGAAGATGTCCGCGATCGCATTTTCAATCCCTTCTACACCACCAAGCCAGTCGGCAAAGGAACGGGCCTTGGCCTCTCCATCAGCTATCAAATCATCGTCGAACGCCATCACGGAACCCTCACCTGTGACTCAACGCCAGGAGAAGGAAGCACGTTTGCGATCGAACTGCCCTTGAAAAAGGGTTAAGCCTTGGACGACCATAAAGGTACGCCCCTACGTCTTTTCGTCCCCTCCTGCGAGGGGCAGGGGTGGGTGATGCCTATTCCCTGCACCGCACTGAGCC
>CAZXWM010000356.1:0-4250 GCA_964644215.1 uncultured Phormidium sp. | reverse complement strand
AGGTCACGGTGCGGGTTTCGGCATCAAGGTCCAACGCCAGGGCGCTGTTATTGCCGAGGTTCCAAACTAGGACGACCGTGGCGATCGCCAGCCAAAAGAATCTTTTTAGCATTGTTTTCCTCTAAACGTTATTGATGTTCAGCAAAGCTTGAATGTGGGACAAGCTTTAAATCTCTTGTCAGTACACATATCATGCCAGACTCTGGGGACGTTAGAGCAGGTGGTTTAAGGATTTGTTATCTTTAAGAGTGCGCTTTTGACTCATTTGACCCAGAAACGTCCAGGGCCATGGCATCACTCGTCAGAGGACGAGGAACTCGATGATGCTCCCGTTGGGGCGACGGATGATGCAAACGAATCAATTGGGCCAACAGTCCTTTCAGTTGGGGCCGTGGCACAATGGCATCAACAAATCCATGCTTGAGCAAATCTTCGGCCGATTGAAAGTCGTCGGGGAGTTTCTGGCGTAGAGTTTGCTCAATCACCCGCCGTCCCGCAAAACCGATGGTTGCTTTCGGTTCAGCCAGGATAATATCACCTAACATGGCGAAACTGGCCGTCACGCCGCCGGTGGTGGGGTGAGTCAGGATGGGAATATAGAGCAATTGCGCTTGACGATGACGCTGCAAGGCCCCGGAAATTTTTGCCATCTGCATCAGGCTCAACATCCCTTCTTGCATCCGCGCACCCCCCGAGGCGCAGACAATAATCACGGGACGACGAGCGGCGGTTCCTGCTTCAATCAGACGCGTCAGGGTTTCCCCCACCACCGATCCCGTGCTTCCTCCCATGAAGCGAAAGTCCATGACACCGAGAGCCACGGGCAAGCCATCGAGGTCGCCAAACCCCGTTTGGATGGCATCATTGAGTTGGGTTTTGTTTTGGTAATCGCTGAGGCGATCGCGGTAGGCTTTGCGATCGCAAAATCCTAAGGGGTCAGTCGGACGTAAGTGGCTATTGAGGCGTTGCCACGTCTCTCGGTCGATTAAGTGTTGAATGCGATCATCGCTAAAAATCCGACGATGATGGCCGCATTCAGGACAAACCATATGGTTTGCGGCTAAATCTTTGCTATAGGTCAAGACGCCACAGGACTCGCACTTTGTCCAAAGCCCCTCGGCGATTTCTCGTTCTTGCTGCTTCTGACCGATAGAATTTAACTTACGTCGGTCGGCAAACCAATCAAATAGAGACATGAAGTTATGGGATTTTTAAAAGCAATCTCGCGGCTGGGGTCTGTAACCTGACCTCAGCCGGTCATGGTTAAGTCAGGGATCTCTGTCATGGATCGCATCCTATCAAATTCCGGGACTCAAACGCGATTTCTTGTGTCAGATTGGGATCTGGAATTGTCGGATTTCGTCTACTCTTCCCCCAGGATACTCTGATCTGTAGGCGATTTAAGCCTAAATTTGTTGAGGAAATTTTCATGAAACACGCCTTACCCCTTGTCCTGCTGACGCTCCTAACGGCTCGGGCCGTGAGCCTTCAGCCGGCTCAGGCTCAAGCTCCTCGGGAGACGAACGATCCCGCCCTAGAAGCGTTATCTCTGTCACCCCTTGACCTTAACCGGGCCAAGAACCAGGCCCGTCAATTCGCAGAACGACTCAACGGAGGATTACAGGTGTACCGGGCCGAACCCGCGATGCACGGTCCTTCGGCTGAGTCCCCCTATCGGGTTACAGAAGCGGGTCAGCTGGAATTTAACTTTTTCGGGCGATCGCCTGGGGCCTCAACTTATACCACAGAAACTGTAGTTGTTGTTGATACCGAAACCTGGGAGGTGAATCTAATCTATAACGGCGCGATTCGTCCTCGGGACGACAGCGATGGTTAGGGCAGTCCAGCGGGGAAAAATATCTCTAGGTAGAGGTTGAGTAACGTCTCTCCCCAAATAGCTGCAATGGCTCCGCCGAGGGCGAGAAAGGGACCAAAGGGCATGGGCTGCGATCGCCTCAACAGTCCCAGGGCGATCGCCCCTGTACCGATTACAGCCCCGAGGAAGGCCCCTAAAAAGCCGCTAATCACCATCAAGCCGGGGCCTAACCAAGCTCCAATAGCGGCCAACAATTTACCATCACCGGCCCCCATCGTCTCTTTCCCCCAAGCCAACGATCCCAAAAACCGCACCGCATCCACCAGCCAAATGCCCAGGACAGCCCCGAAAATTCCTTGCATGAGTCCCCCCATAGCTGAGTCCCCTTGCCAGCCTTGTAGGCAATGATAGAGCAATCCTGAGACGACTCCTAAGCGTGTGAGGGGGTTAGGCAGAATCATCGTATCCCAGTCAATGAGAGCCAAAATCAATAAGCCGGTTAAAAACAGCCAATAGCCAAACGTCGTTAGGGACACCTGATAGCGTAGAAACACCCCCAAAAACAGTAACCCCGTCACCGCCTCTACGATGGGATAGCGAGGGGAAATGGGGGCGTGACAATGAGCGCAACGTCCTTTGAGGCGCAACCAACCCAGAACCGGGATATTTTCCCCTTTACCTAGGGTATGGCCGCAATGGGGACAGCGAGAGGGCGGATGGAGTAGGGAACGTCCGGCCGGGAGGCGATAAATCACAACATTGGCGAAACTGCCGATAGACGCGCCCAAGGCAAATACAATAGCAAACATAGGTAATGCCCACAGGTGATCGATCATGGTGACGATTGCCCCTAACTGGTTACCTGTTAAGTTTAAAACGGAAATTGCTTTATGTATTTAGTTACTGGTGCAACCGGAAGTGTTGGCAAACGCATTGTACGGCGATTGCGCGATCGCGATCTCCCCGTGCGAGCCTTTGTGCGACTGTCGTCGAGTTATGCTGAACTTGAACAACGAGGTGCCGAAATTTTTATCGGTGATTTAGCTCAGGAACGAGATCTCCGTAAAGCCTGTCGTGATGTTCGCTATATTATCAGCGCTCATGGCTCGGATGGGGGTCAAGCTCAAGCCATTGATTACCGCGCCAACATTGATTTAAGGGATTTTGGTCAGGAAAATCGGGTTGAGCAGTTTGTTTATGTTTCTGTCTTAGGAACCGATCGCGGCTACCAAGATTCGCCTGTGTTTAAGGCCAAGCGCGAGGTAGAAAATGCTCTACAAAAGGGTGAGTTGACCTATACGATTCTTCGTCCGTCGGGGTTTGCGTCCAATCTTTTGCCCTTGGCGGAGCGATTTCGCGATACAGGCGTGTATTTTGCGATTGGGGATTTGAAGAATCGCTCCTCAATTCTCAGTCCTGATGATTTGGCTGAAATTGCGATTCAAGCCACCCAGCGAGAGGCCGCACGCAATCAAGTTTTTGCGGTGGGTGGCCCCGAAATTCTCAACCGTGATGATATTCCCAAAATCTTTGGTCGCGTTTTTCAGAAAGATCCCTTTGTGGTTAATCTCCCCTTAAGTGTTCTCGATGGGGTGCGCTCTGCGATTGGCTTTATCAATCCTGAGTTACAGCGATCGCTCGGAACGTTACGCATTCTTTTGGCCAATGAATTTTTCTGTACATCGGAAGAAATCCATCGCCTCGAATCCGTATTCGATATTCAGATGGAATCTTTGGAGAGTTTCCTGCGACGCTATTTAGTGAATAGTTAAACATCAAGGAGTCAGGTTGACCCGTTCTGAGCAACCTGACTCCTGAACCTGGTGTTAAGACCGTTTGACTAAGGTCTGAGTTACTGCCAAACTAAATCTGCATAGTCATTGCGGCAGTTTTCTAGCACTCGGTTCGCCACGTCATCGGCAGTTTGAAGTCGATGAAACCCCTCAAGTTCAGGTGTTATTGGCAAGGAATTAGAGCTGGCGATCGCCGTATCTGAACGTTGAACAGCGTAGGGATAATTGTCCTGTTCATAGCTTGGAACCACCGTGACTTGTAAGGAATGATTCGTCATTTGCCCGTAGAAACAATCGAAGGAGGAATGATACATATAAAAGCCACCAACAACCTGATTGTCTCGCGACTCTAAGACCAAATACGCCACACCCAAAACCCCTGGCTGGGGAGACTCCCCATAGATATAAATCCCGTCAGCAGAACGTCCAGAATCGTCGAGTCGTTCTTGGGCGATCGCCCGAGAACTTGGTGCGACGGTCGGGGATAGACCAGCGGCGATCGCCAAAACTAGGAGAGGGAAAGACAAAAGAAGCCAACTATAATGCCTTTTAACCCATTCCCGGTTAACCCGTTGCGAAAATCCTAAAAATTGAAGCACCCCATTTACCTCTACTGCATCACCATCTTAAATTTTGACACT
>CAZXWM010000355.1:3980-4282 GCA_964644215.1 uncultured Phormidium sp. | reverse complement strand
AGTGATGGTGGGAATCCCACGCTATATTCTTTGAATTAGCGTGGGAGGATGTCAACTGAATTATTTGCCCACCATGACCCTCAGCATTTACAACACTCAAACCCGGACTAAAGAACCCTTTGAACCCACAGTTCCCGGCGAGGTCAAAATGTACTGCTGTGGCGTCACCGTTTATGATGACTGCCACCTGGGTCATGCACGCTCCTATATTGTTTGGGATACGGTGCGTCGCTATCTGCAATGGCGCGGCTATCGCGTTCGCTACCTGCAAAACTTCACCGACATTGACGACAAAATCATCA
>CAZXWM010000355.1:0-3970 GCA_964644215.1 uncultured Phormidium sp. | reverse complement strand
TCGCCAACTGAATGTCGCCGATGCCGATGACTATCCCCGTGTTACGGACCATATTCCTGAGATTTGCGACCTCGTTCAAACTCTGATTGACAAGGGTCTGGCCTATGCCGCTTCAGGGGATGTCTATTACAGTGTTGAACGCTTCCCCGACTATGGCAAACTCTCGGGACGTAAGTCTGAGGATATGCAGTCGGGGGCCAGTGGACGGGTGAGCGAAGATAGCCGCAAACGCCATCCCTTTGATTTTGCCCTCTGGAAAGGGAGTCAAGGGGATGAACCCGGTTGGGACTCTCCCTGGGGCCGAGGCCGGCCGGGTTGGCATATTGAATGTTCGGCGATGATTCGTTCTCAGCTTGGAGAAACCATTGATATTCATGGTGGTGGCGGGGATTTGGTCTTTCCGCACCATGAGAATGAAATTGCTCAGTCAGAAGGCGCTCACGGGAAGCCTTTGGCCAAGTACTGGACTCATAACGGCATGGTTCGCGTTAATGGGGAGAAGATGTCCAAGTCTTTGGGCAATTTCACCACGATTCGCGAGTTATTAACCCAGATTGACCCGATGGTGTTGCGGTTGTTTGTGCTTCAGGCTCAGTATCGCAAGCCGTTGGACTTCACGGATGAGGCGATCGCCTCGGCCAAGAATAGCTGGGCCACCCTCGAAGATGGCTTACGGTTTGGCCAGAAGTTTGGCCAACAATTAGCATGGTCTGAAAACGGCTCACAGGAGTCACTACCCCAGGTAAAAACGTCATTCCAAACCGCCATGGATGATGACTTTAATACGTCTGGCGGCTTGGCGGTGGTGTTTGAGTTAGCCAAGGAGTTACGCCGCGTGGGCAATATCTTGGCTCATGGGGGGGAGATTTCTGAAGACTCGCAACAGCTAAAACGACAATGGACGACTTTGGTGGAGTTAGCCGGAGTTTTGGGATTGGAAGCCGCCGCTGAGGAGCAATCTCAGCTCGATGGCTTGACAGATGAGGCAATCTATGAGTTTATTCGGCAACGACAGGCGGCCCGCAAAGCCAAAAACTTTAGTGAAGCCGATCGCATCCGGGAAGAGTTGAAGCGTCAGAATGTGACCCTCGTCGATCAACCGGGCGGAACCACGTTTATTCGCAGTTAACGCCAAGATAAATCAGGGACGGTCTCTTAGGACTGTCCCTTGTTACATAAATACATAGAATTTATAAGATTTTCAACGTTAAATTGACAAACTTGGGGATCACTTGACAAATTGGTTAGTGTAGCCTAGCTAACAGTCAGCCCCATGATGGAAGCCCATTTTCCCCTCGCCCCCCGCTATCGCCTCGATGATGAACAGCCTTGGTTACGCGGAATTGACCCGGCTCGGCGTTACTGGCTCTGGGTAAATGGGAATCAAGACTGGTGTACGACGGTTCCGGGGTTGTCGCCAGCGGATTTTGAGAGTTTTAAAGAAACCATTTTGCGGTTTCGGCGGTTGCAACCCGGGGACAGCCTGGAGTTAGGTCGCATTGTGGACGCGCCCCGCATCCGTTGCATTAGTAGTAACTGCTATGCGATCGCCACCACCTACAACGATGCTCCCGTGTGGCATCTGTTTGATCACGAAACCTTGGAAAGTTTACTGATGACCGCCCATCCCGACTGGCAATGTTCCGCCAAGGATGTGGACTTAGGGCGAGAGTGGATCGAACAAATGTTCCTCCACTCTGTCGCCGCCTAAGTCGTCGTATAAGGATGAGCTAGGGACTCTAGCCGAATTGTTGTAACTCCAGCAGTTGCTCGGGAGAGGCTAACAGACGAATCTCAACCCGTTCAATTTGAGATTGGCTGTTGAGGTTAAACGTCCAAGCCACGGGAACTGAGAAATAGGGGGTTTTGACATGACCCCGGACTTGCACAAGCTGACAGCCATCGCCGGCGGTTTGCACCGTGGCCTGTTCCGGGAAACAGGTTAAACTTTGGGCTTCGGCTTCGAGATAAGCCTCGATGGCTTCAACGCCGACAATTCCCCCTTGGAAGGGCGGGTGTAGTTCACCGTAAGGGGCAAAGTATTGGGCCGTCTGCGGACAGTCTCCAGCATTGAGAGACCGGAAATACCCCATTACCACGGGGACAGTTAGATCAGGCAGAATCGGCGGTTGGTAGGTCGTCGTCATCATAATTGACCTCAATGAGTCTGGAAAGAAGGCGGAGTAAAGGGGTTGAGTTGACCTCCACTCCGCTGGTTCGATTCAGGATTGTGATTGGGTTTTGTCCTAGAGGACTCTAGCTGAGCGCGTCAAAGCCCATGTTCACCACTGCATTACGCAGAATGGTGATTTGTTGGCTGAAGTTGGCCTGCGTCATCAGGATGTTGAGCAACTCTTGAACCTGACGAGACGGTTTGTAGCGTTGGGGGACGCGCACGACGGTTCCCTCATCCATTCCTTGGGCTAGACAGTACCAGAACCCGAGTTTGGTGTTGGCGTTGAAGACACCATAGGCTCGACTCAGGGGGGTATTGCGCTTAGCGACGAGATCGCGCATGAAGCTCATTTGCTCCTCGGCGCTGAGGGCTTTGACTTGGGCCAGGAGGCCTTCAGCAAGCTGAAGACGGGCGGCCCCAGGAGCGGCGGGGGTGATGGATTTACCCATTTCGAGATAGATAAACCACAGGAGTGCCAACTGATCATCTGTGGTGAGGCGTTGGATGCGAGCCGACACTTCCGGAACAAGGGAGGTGGGTTCGACGGTCGAGAGTGCGTTGGCTTGAGTTGTGGTGAAGTTGGAAGAAGTGGCGTAAGCCATGGTAGTTACTCTACTTTTGTCAACCGATTAGTTCCATTTTGCAACCTAACTTCATAAACCGCAAATAAAATTTACGAATCAACGAAGTCAGGAATTTGAATGGAGGGTGCGATCGCGATCACACTGGAAGCCTAACGATTTATTAAGCTACCCGTAGCCTAATCAGTGACAAGCCAGGTCTCACTCCATCTTTAGAGAGAGCTTTTTTTGGCGGAGTTGCTGGGTTGAGGATAGAAAAAGTCTGTCTCTTGGGGGGTGAGGGGGAGAAAGTCGGCATCCTGGAGGAGTCGGTTGAGTTCGTTGGCGGGGAAGTGTTTGCAGCCGATGCGGACGATGCGATCGCGCAGGGTTTTGGTGACACCACTGCGGGGCCGCCCGGCTTCGAGTTCCATGATGGTTCGATACAGTTCTAGTTGGACGTTGGGAATCGGGGTTCCATCGAGATCTACCCCTCGGGCGATCGCGCCTTCGATGGCTTCGGCGCCTCGATAGGGAGTTGCGGGATTTAACTCATGAGACATGGTGACGGTTTTTCCGTGAACGAAATGATGTCTCAACTCTACCTGGGACAAAGACTTGTAGGCAAAGATATATCGAGGATTTGGCGGTTGGGTAGGATGATTCGAGTCGGGGTCACGTCCAATCCGTTGTGGCTGTGGCAGAAACCCAAGCGATGGGTTGTTATTCTGAGGGATAAACGTCTTCAAGGTCTTGCTCTCAAGATGCAGCCCTCAAGCTCGTCGCCCACCATCAACAGGAATTCTTAAGCAGATGGGAGGATATCCATGGCTAACCAATGGCAACAAAACTGGGAGTTTGAGTTCAGCGAAGAGGCCTTAGCCGCAGAAATCGCCCAAGCCGAGGCCGCCTCCGCTGAAGACGGCCCCCGTGCCGAGAGCGTGCAATACAACCGAGAGCGCAACCTCATAGAAGTTCACCTACAAAATGGGGCAATTTTTGCCTTTCCGCCCCATTTGGCTCAAGGGTTAGACACCGCCACACCGGAACAACTAGACGATGTATGGCTTGGCGGTCACGGTCAAAGTCTGCATTGGCAAAGTCTGGATGCAGACTTCAGCCTGTCTGGTCTGATTCAAGGTATGTTCGGGACTCGTCACTGGATGGCTGAACTGGGCCTTGACATCCTCCCACGCTAATTCAAAGAATATAGCGTGGGATTCCCACCATCACT
>CAZXWM010000354.1:0-4288 GCA_964644215.1 uncultured Phormidium sp. | reverse complement strand
CCCACCCCGCCCTCTGGGCACCCCTCCCTGGAGGGGATTACCCACCCCGCCCTCTGGGCACCCCTCCCTGGAGGGGATTACCCACCCCGCCCTCTTGTGGCTAAACTCTCAAGATTAACGATTAACGATTAACGATTAACGGTTAACGATTTACTATTAATAATTCACTTATGAACAGCCGTCGTGATCAAGGATATGTCTATTTCCTGAGTGAAGCTCCGGAGTTACTGCAAGCTTTAGAAGATGGCTTGTTGAAACTTCATGATGGAAATCGGGTGCAGAATGTCCATGGGATGATGCGGGCAACTCATACCTTAAAAGGAGCGGCGGCTAATGTTGGACTGGAGGGTTTAAAATCAATTTCTCATTCTATGGAAGATGCCTTTAAGGCTCTTTATAATGAGGAAATACCCATTGATAATGAATTGGAAGGGCTGTTATTTGAGGGTCATGAATGTCTGCGAAATGCTTTAACGGCGGAGATAAATCAAACGCCGATTGATGAGGAGATTTTACTCAATCGTGCGGCGGATGTTTTGGCGCGATTACGAGAAAAGTTGGGGGATGATTTTGGGCAAAAAGAGTATATTCCGACATCATCAGAATTAGGATTTGATATTGCGAAATCTATTTTTGAAATTGGTGTAAAACAGCGCTTAGATGAACTCGAAACTCTTTTGGCAGAAGGGGATGGTAGGGCGATCGCAGCTAATTTACAGTCTAGTGCTGAGGTGTTTATTGGTTTAGGCGAGTCGTTGAATTTGTCGGGTTGGAGTCAGATAGCTCAGAGTGTTTTGCAGGCGTTAGAACGTTGTCCGGATCAGGTGTTTCACATTGCTGAGTTGGCGTTGGCGGATTATGAGCAGGGACAAAGACAAGTATTGGGAGGCGATCGCGACTCGGGAGGAAACCCCTCTGAGGCTTTGCTGGCCTTGGCTGCGGGAAACCCAGAACCGAGTCCTGCACCGTCTAATTCTGCACCGTCTAATTCTGCACCGTCTAATTCTGCACCGTCTAATTCTGCACCGTCTAATTCTTCAGTCCCTGCGGAGTCTTTAACCTCCCAAGAGGAGACGGCGTTAGATGTGGAACTCAACCAATTTAGGGAGTTTTTGGCAGATAAACGCTATGGAAAACCGGTGTCAAGGTCTGTGGCGGACTTTTTTGAGGGAGCGATTCGGGCCGTGGCGGCTTGGTTTGCGCGGGAGGAGGAGATTCCTCTGGCGAACTTTTGTTTTGAGTTAATGGTTCCGAAATTGCCTCGTAGGGCGGCGAATCATAAAAAAACGGTGATTCAAACGGCTTCGGGGATTAAGAAATGGGTAGAGCGGTTTTTAGCCGCCATTGAAGACCCTCAGGAGAGTTCGAGTTTGAGTCTCTATCGCCGTTGGACGCTGCTGTCGATGTTGGTGATGTTGGGCAAGTTTCAATATCGTGGGGATACGCAACAGCCGAAAACCTATGAGGATGTGATGTTAGTCGAGGCCTTGCGTCGTCTGAATCGGGCCGTGGGCGATCGCTATCAACGCCTCCCCCCGGTGTCGAAACCGGAGACAAACTGGATTGATAGTCCCGCCATTCACCAACTCATGGCCGCCGCTGTGGAGGAAGATTTAGCCGAAGATGAGGATCTTCTCGAAGGGGTTTGGGGAGATTTCGAGGAGTCGGCCCCGGAGATCATGGCCGAGTCGATGGCGGAATCGATGCTGGCTGATGAGGAGGAGGTGAGCGCGAGTTCTGAGTTAGAGGGAGGTTCAGAGGACGGTTCAGAGGACGGTTCAGAGGCGAGTCCGAACGCATCATCTCCAGAGGGTTTAGATGCTTCTGGTGAGTACTCCCTCTCGGATCAGGCCTCCTCCGATGTGGTCGAAGATCCGGTTCAGGAGGGGGAATTTTTTGAGGAGACGCCTCAATCGTCTAAGTCGGGGAAGAAGGATCAAGCCGCCAATCAAGGGAGTGAGGCGGCTACACGTCAGTTGGTGAGTGTGGATATTAAGGGGTTAGAACGCCTCAATCACCGTCTGGGGGAGTTATTAGTCGATCGCAACCGTCAGGCGATGGAAGAAGAGGCCCTACAACAGTCGGCGGTACGGCTGCGATCGCAACTGCATCAACATCGAGACACCATTAGCCAACTTCTCGATTGGTCCGAACGAACCCTCACCGTCACGGGGGATGCGGCCCGTTTAATCGGACAAGATCCCCAGGCCGGAACCCCTATGAGTACTCCGATTGCTGACGATGGCTTTAATTTTGATAGTATTGCTGATTTACATCTACTCCTGAAAACGGCCTTTGGTCAAGTGAGCGGAATTGAGCAAAACACTGAGGATATTTACGGTCGTAGTCGTGAACTGGCCCAATTGATGGAAAAACAACAACAACTGCTTTCTGTGATGCAAGATGATTTAGTCGATGTGCGGATGTTGCCCTTTGGGGAAGTGTTACAGCGATTCCCCTTGATGCTGCAACAATTGTCTCGGATTCAGGGAAAACAAGTTCGGCTAGAGATGGAGGGCAACGATATCCTGATTGAACAGAGTATCGCCCAAAAACTCTATGAACCCCTGTTGCACTTGGTTCGTAACGCCTTTGACCATGGGATTGAGTCCGCTGAAGACCGTCTGGCGGCGGGGAAACCTGAGGCGGGGACGATTTCGATTCGTGCTTACAATCAGGGGGTACAGACGACGATTGAGGTGCGTGATGATGGTCGGGGGTTGAATTTAGAGGGGATTCGTCGTAAAGCCGTTGAAGGGAAGTTTCTCTCGGAAGAGGAGGCGCGACAGATTGTGTCCACGAAGAGTTTGGATGTTTTGTTTGAACCGGGATTCTCGACGGCGGGCCAGGTGAACGAGATTTCGGGACGGGGTGTGGGGTTGGATGTGGTGCGATCGCAACTTCAGGCCCTCAACGGCCGCATCGGGGTTGAGTCACAGCCGGGCCAGGGAACGGTGTTTATTCTCCAGATTCCCCTCTCGATTACCATTGCTAAGGTGTTGGTGGTTCAGGCGGGAGGGTCGGCCTATGGACTGTTACTCGACTCTATTGATAAAATTGTTATGCCGCCTCCGGGCCATCTTAAGCATTTTGACAATCATCGCGTCTTGCAACTTGAGGGGGAAGATGATACCCGCACGATGATTTCGGTACGTCAGTTAGCCGATTTACTGCATTATCAGTCGTCTCTGGTGGAGGAGAAACAAGAACCCACCACCAATAAACTCTCGATTTCCCGCGATTTGAGTGCGCCGATTTTGTTGTTGCGTCAGGCGGGCCGCTTGATGGGGTTGGAGGTTGACCGGATTCTTGGGGAACAGGAGTTGGTGATTCGTCCTCTGGGCCAGGCGATCGCGCCCCCGCCTTATGTTTATGGCTGTAGTATCCTCAGTGATAGTCGTTTGGCTTTAGTCATTGACGGTGGGGAGATTTTCCAAACCCAGGCCGGCCCTGTGTTACCGCAAAACGTTGTCTCTCGAACCCAGTTTAGCGGCGATCGCCAAACCACTTCCCGCTTTACCCTGGGCCAATCGAGTCCAGCCAACGGAGAAACTTCGCCTCTATCTCTGTCTCCAGCGGCCAGTGAGTCGGTTCGTGAGTCAATTGTGCTGTTGGTGATTGATGACTCGATTAACCTACGCCATACCCTGACGGCTACCTTACGAGATGCCGGATATGAGGTGGTTCAGGCCCGAGATGGTCAGGAGGCGATTTCGCAATTGCAAGACCATCCTGAGATTTCCCTGGCCCTCTGTGATATTGAAATGCCCCATATGAACGGGTTTGAGTTCCTCACCTATTGTCGGCAGGGCGGGGAGTTAGCCCAATTGCCGATTGTGATGCTAACCTCTCATAGTAGCCAGAAATATCGGCAAATTGCCAAGGAACTCGGCTGTACGGGCTATTTGACGAAACCTCTCTCGCAACCGGAGTTGTTGTCAACGTTGGAGGGGTTGTTGGGGGGATAGGGAATGGGGGAAGAAAAGGCAAGAGGCATTATTGAGTTAGGGGCAGCCTGCCGAGCTTAAAACAAAAGAAATTTAAATCCCACGGAAAATAAAAGGCCGGTATTTTTTATAACAGGTTTTTCTTTGTTTTCCCAGTAGGCTGGAAAGGATTCTTCATCCACCGAATATTCCCAGTTGTCGGCTTTAATGCCAAAGCGATAGCCGCTTGTGGCAATAAAATCCATGTGGGAGGTAACGGGAATTTCAAAGGTAACTCCCCAGTAGGAAGAAAAAAGAAATGTGCTGACGACATAATTCTGAGCGGTTGGATTTTCTGACCG
>CAZXWM010000353.1:2672-4303 GCA_964644215.1 uncultured Phormidium sp. | reverse complement strand
AAACCGCTCAACATCTTCTACTCGTAACCATCCCTCCTCTGCTCGTCCCATTACCTCCAACATTCGCTCAGCCGTTTCCTGGTCAGCGTCCTCCCACTGCTTCGCCGCCAGTAAATCGCGCAATTTATAATAGTTAATTCCCGCACGTTCTGAATACAGGTCTAAATCTGCAATGCTCGATAAAGTGTACCCACGGCTCGACGAACGCGGTTGAACCGCATCCAGGACTTGTTGAGCCGTCCAGCGTTTGCGTCGATTCTGCTGCAAACATCCCCGCACAATCGCTTGCAACTCTGAGGGAACTGGCGGTAAATTTAGATGGCAATTCATCACCTGTTTCAGCAACTGCGTTTGTCCCTGAAACTGATAGGGAAGTGTCCCAGTTACGGCATTGACTATCATAATTCCCAAAGACCAAACATCCCAGGCGGTGGAAATTCGATGCTTGTCATCCCAGGCTTCTGGAGGCATATAGGCAATGGTTCCGATGGGATTTGAAGTTTGGGCATAACTGTGGCTGCCTAAATTGCGAATTAGGCCAAAGTCGGAGAGTTTCCAACACCCATTTGACCAGAGAACATTTCCCGGTTTCAGGTCGCGATGCACTTTATTCTGACGGTGAAGATAGTCCAACCCCGCCGCCACTTCACGAATCAAGGTTTTCGTCTTACTAACAGAGAGTTGACCCCGTTCCAGTCGGTCTTGTAGGGAATACTCTGCCTGTTCCATGACTAAATACAACAGTGAGATGTTATTAAACCCGGATTCTCCGGCGGTATGGGAGCGAATTAGATGCGGATGGTCGAGGCGAGTGGCTTCCATCAACTCGATGAGTTGTTGGTTGTTGTCATCGGGAATAATTTTAACGGCCACCTGTCGCAGTAAGTTATCGCGAACGACTTCATCGGCGAGGAAGACGGCGCCGAATCCTCCGGCTCCCAGGAGTTCTCGCAGATGGTATTTGTTGTCAATGATGGCTCCTTCGAGCATTCTAAAAATCATTAGAGATTGGTTCATGATTGTCACCTTGAGGTGGAGGAGGGCTGGGGGGATTGCGATATCTCCAGTTTAGAGGGGTTGGGAGAGGAGTTCTATGGTAAATACATGGAAGTTATACCATTTTTCAATAACGCTGCTATTGATGAAAACATCAAATTACCCCGTCTTATCGTTCCTACGCTCTGCGTGGGAACGGGAGTTGGGGCGCTCTGCAACCTGTGTTCGATGACTCGACGCAGAGCGTCCACCCGGTGCGTCCCTACGCAGAGCGTAGGAACGATGGAAAGGACTATCTGTAGCATGATTTTAGGAAAATGGTATTACATGGAAATTAGATGGAATTGCTGGGTGGATTGGCGGCCGACTCGGGTCGAATACCAGAAGCCGGGTTTCTTGGAGAAACTCGGTGTCCCCAGAGTCACACCCTTGAGCAACTAAGACACCCGCAACAAATCGCGACCTAAGTTTAGGAACTCTGACGACTTGGGTCGAATACCAGAAGCCGGGTTTCTTGAAGAAACTCGGCTTCTCAACGGGCCAGATATCTCTGGGCTAATTCGGACAGCCAGCAAGGAATCTCGACCTAAGTTTAGGAACTCTGACGACTGGGGTTGAGGACTAGAAACCGGGTT
>CAZXWM010000353.1:1897-2662 GCA_964644215.1 uncultured Phormidium sp. | reverse complement strand
CCGGGTTTCTTGGAGAAACTCGGTTTCTCATGTTTCGGCTTTACACCCGAATGTGGATTCCCCGCTGTTGCATTTCTTGTTCAAATTGTTGGCGAAATCCGACTAGCGGTGGAACTCCGGTAAAATAAACTTCGCCGGTTGTTCCCGAAACAAAGCTCAAACCGGCTGATTCATCTCCCTCGGTTAACTGTTGCTGAACTACGTCTCGGTAGCGGGATGTGAGGAATAGTAATCGCTGATTTCGAGACCCCCGCCAGAGTAGATTGTCATGTTCCTTTTGGCGGTATTGTCCATCGACGAGGAGGTCAATTTGTTGCAATAACCTCTGTTGTGCATCGCTTCCTTGCTGCTGGAGGGTTTCTAGGCGATATCCGCTGTAACACATCACTCCTAGGTCTCGCTGTTGACGGATATGGTCAATGAGTTGGCTTAAGGCTTCGGCTTGCAGCATGGGTTCGCCACCGGAGAGGGTGATTCCTTCTAGGTCTGGTTGGGCCAGAATCCAAGTGGCGAGTTCGTCGAGGGTCACGGTTTCTCCGCCGCGTGCGTCCCAGGATTCGGGGACAATGCAACCAGGACAGGCGAAGGGACAGCCTTGAACCCAGATGACGGCTCGTTGTCCGGGACCGAGGACTTGTACGGGGGATTGGCGGCGGAAGATTTGCAGGGTGGGTTTCATGGTTGTAAAAGATTGGGTTTTATTTAATTCCTCGTGACTTGGCTGGAGCCAAGTCATGCACTTGGGGAGGCTCTGCCTCCCGAGTG
>CAZXWM010000353.1:0-1797 GCA_964644215.1 uncultured Phormidium sp. | reverse complement strand
CAGGCGGCAGAGCCGCCGGAGTGCGTGTCACGGCAGAGCCATGACACGAGTAAGAGTAAAGAGTGCGTGTCACGGCAGAGCCATGAATTCCTCGTGACTTGGCTGGAGCCAAGTCATGCACTCCGGCGGCTCTGCCTCCCGAGTGCAGGCGGCAGAGCCGCCGGAGTGCGTGTCACGGCAGAGCCATGACACGAGTAAGACGAAACAAAAATAAGTCACCATTCACAGGGGATATTGAGGATATATCCGAAGCCGCGAACGGTTTTTAGACAGTGCTGGGGGTCGGTCTCGGGGCTGTGGTGGGTAAAGATTTTACGAATTTCTCGGGCAAGACCGTTGATTTCTAGGGAGTTGTGACTCTCTTCTTGGCCCCAGATGGCTTCGATGAGGTCTTGATAGGAACAGACAATTGGTTCGCCTTGGTTATTGAGGTTTTGTTGGGCCATGTGAGCTAACATTTTGTTGATTTGAGGGCGACAGGTAATGGACTGGCGTTGGTTTGTGCTTTGGTAGTACAGGGTGACTTCGGCAAGTTTGTAGATGAACTGGACTTGAGGGGGGACTTTGGCTAAAGGAGGACTCGGCGATTTGGTCTTACGTCGGCTTTTTTGGGTGGCGTTGGGGTCATGGAAGCTGAGTCGCCAGTGACTGATGTGGATGACGGCCCCGGATTCTAGGGGGATGGCGTTTTGGTGAACGTCGTAGAGGCTGTCGTTGAGGTTGATTTTAGTGCCGTTGGTGCTGTGGTCGCTGATGAACCACTGACCTTTGTTTCGGGTTAAAATACAATGTTTAATGCGGGTAATTTGGGAGTCAGGGTCTTCGATTAAGGGGATGTCGTTGTCGGGAAGTCGCCCGATGCTATAGCTAATATCCCGCAGTTCAAGGGTGGTTTGCTGGCCGCTGGGGGAGTGGATGATGAGATAGGGAACTAGGTCAACCATGGAGAGGAGAGGAAGAGGGGAGCGGTCTGTCTCCTACTTTACCAAGATTTGACTCGAAGGCGATATGAGGGAGTTTTTGGGAAAGGTCAGGTTTAATCTTGGGACTTGCGGGTGATTAAAATACCGCTGATGTTGTCTTGTCCTCCTCGCTCTAAGGCGGTTTCAAGTAAGTTGTTTAAGGGGGCTTCAGGAGAGTGTGAGGGGGTGCTTTTGAGTTGTTGGATTTCTTCGTCTCGGAAGTAGTTGTGTAAGCCGTCACTGGAGAGAATTAGAATGTCTTGGTCTTGCCAATTCCGAAGGGGTGAGGGGGTTTCTTGCCATTTGGGGTCAATTGAAAACTGTCCGTTTCCGTCACGACCGCCGAGACAGGAGGTGATTTGCGATCGCATGGGATGAGTGGCCACTTGTTCGGGGGTGATTTTGCCAATTTCGAGTAATACTCTCACAATGGAATGGTCTTTGGTTTTATAGAGGGGTTGGTTGTCTTGCAAATGATAGAGTCGGCTATCCCCGGCATAGAGATGGACATAATAATCGGGGGTAATAATCGCCGCAACTACGGTTGACCCCATCCCCATCAATTGAAAACTTTGACCGCCTTCATTGCGAATTGCCTCATCGGCTTCATAGAACTTTGCTAATAACTGCTGATAGATATCTTCCTCACTCGTTGCTAACGGTTCAGCAACCAGTTTTTCAAAGGTTTCAATGGTCAATTCAGCGGCCCGTTGTCCGCCACGACCGCCGCCCATTCCATCAGCAACCACGGCCAATAGAGCGGATTCATTGGGCCAAGTCTTGACTAAAACCTGGTCTTGATTCTCCTGCCGAACTTTGCCAATATGGGAGATTG
>CAZXWM010000352.1:0-4316 GCA_964644215.1 uncultured Phormidium sp. | reverse complement strand
ATCAAACTAAAACTACGACAACCGCGCCTTAATCTGAGCGTGACGTTCAACTCCTTCAAAGCTGTAGCGGTTGTAATTATTCCGCTCAATCAACTCCTCCATATAACGAACCCGAGTGCGCGGGGCCGGGTGAGTCGAGAGATAAGGAATTGTTGGACCACCCCCTTGCTCTTCCCGCAGAGTTTGCATGAAGTTACGCAGGCCATCAGCCGCATAGCCAGCACTGTGAATCACCCGAGTGCCGATAATATCGGACTGGCGTTCATGTTTACGGCTGTAGTCCAAACTCACCAAGGTTCCCAACAAGTTACCAAAAGGAATTTCCCGAGCGAGGTTCGCCAAGAGATTATTCGTAACCACCCGTTGGAAACCGTGAGAGAGAACCGCATGACCCACTTCATGTCCGAGTAACCCCGCTAGTTCCGCCTCGGAGTTGGCCGCTAAAATTGCGCCCGTATTGACAAAGACCTTACCACCGGGGAGGGCAAAGGCGTTGAGATTCTCGTCATCGACGACAAAAAACTCATAGTCAAACTCATCTCGTCCCATATAGCGGGCCACGTCTTGGCCTAACTCATCCACATAGCCGAGAATTTCCGGGTCATTCACCATCCGCAATTGACCTTGTAACTGTTCGGCGATTTGCTCCCCGAGGCGAGATTCCCCGGCTAACATGAGCTGAGCGAGGTTAATGGCTTGAAAGACCGTCGAACTCGTGCGTCCGGTTAAGACCCCCACGGCTAAGCCACCTAACCCCCGTAGGGCAATGTTTTCCCGTAGGCGACCCCGGAAACTACTGAGATAATCTTCTGCTAATTCCGTCATCTCTCCGGCTTGGGGATGTTCGGGGTTAACAATGGCAAATTCCCGAGCCGTAATCGAGGCTTCGAGGCGTTGTCCGTCTTCTCGCAGGGTTTCGGCCAGCATTCGCGCCAGTTCATAGGAACCGGGGAAGCGAGTGGTGGCTTCTTCGAGGAAGGCGATCGCCTCGTCGGTGTCTCCCTCATCGAGATGGCGTTGAGCAATGAGAGTGTACGGAGGTGCAAAACCGGGGGCTTCTTCAAAGAGCAGATCTAACGAGGCTTCTAGCTGAGACTCGCGATTTTCGGCCAGGCCTTCTTGGACATTATCCCAATAGACGCGACCGGCTGGGGAGAGTTGCTCCTCCGTAATGGCTTCGGCAATTTCGATAGTTCCTTCGGCGGGAAACTCCGGTTTGGCTTGACGATAGAGCCGTTCGGCTTCCCGGAGATTCCCTTGGAGATATTGGCGATCGCCTTGGGCCATCAAGGCTTCGCGTTCACTGAGGGATACCGGAGCGGGGGTTCCCGTCGTTGCGTTGGGATCGGGTTTCTCCTGAGCGGTATTCCTCGACGTTTCTGTAGCATACACGGCAACTTGATAGTCTCCCCGGCCGCGAGAATCGAGGGCGTTGGCGACAAGGCGATAGGTTCCCGTAGCCGGCAGATTGAGGACCAGTTCTGAGTTCGTGTCTCCCGAGGTGCGATCGTCGTTTTCGGCTAACGGCTGATCGTCGGGGCCAATGAGAATCAGATAGGTATCAAAATCAGAACTTTCGAGTTGGATGCGAACCTCTTGGCCGGCCTCTCCTGAAAATTCATAGAGATTGTAGCGACTCCCGTCTCGTAGTCGGGAACTGCGGTTGGTTAAACGGCCTTGTTCTTGGAGGATGGGCCGTTGGGCCAGTTGGCGATCGCCGTCAACCTCCAACCCCTTCGAGGACTTAGTCCCCGTCACCTCCACTTCAGGATGAGTTTTGAGGCTGATGGACTTGTGAAGCACCAGCTCGCTGATAGCATCGGGTTGAGCGGCCACAGCTCCCCGCAACAAGAGGGGAATGTTGGGCAAAAATAGGTTTAAGCTCAGGAACAAGCTTGTCCCTAATAGGAAGCACAATAGGTTTCGTAAACGTTTCATAATCATTACAGATGAGACAAGGGCCAGTGTAACGGTCGTGCATCTCGGGCTGAGTCTCTCACGAGGGAGTCCAGGACGACATAAAGGTATTGATGGCAAATGGGGCTTAACTGTTTCGCGATCGCAGCCAGTTTAGCAATTGGCGTGACCGCAACCACAGGGCGATCGCTTTTTTGTTTCACAAAAGCAGATATTTGTCAAGTTAATACTCAAAATTATTGTTCATTATGGCCGTAAACTTAACAATAATTTACAAATTCTCCCAACCGCTCTCTCAAATGTCTGAGGTTAATAGGAGTTTAATTTTAGCAAAAAGCCTCTTAAACAGTCCCTGTGGAAACTGTGGAAAAGTCAGATGAATCAGCCTTCATTCTGACATCCCGGAGACAGACAACTGTGGAAAAACCCTGGACAGGTCACCTCAAAAAATCCCATCTCAGCCAACATCTCAAGCAGGAACGCAACCGGCCAGTCCCTTAAGCCAATCCCGACTAATATGAGCGCGAAAACGACGGTGAACCTTCGAGACGATGACCCAAAATAATCAAGTCTCGTTCAACACCATCGAGTTGAGCAATCCGAGGTAAATAGCCCCATTCCTGGAACTTCGCCTGCTCAAATAGACCTAAACTCGCTAAGTTATGGGCAAAAACAAAGGCCAGGAGTGTTTTCAACCTTAACATCGGGCCATTAGCAACCGCCAAATCTAACAAAAAACGACCCAACCCCTGACCCTGATATTCCGGGTCAATGTAAATCGCCAGTTCCGCCGTCGCCGCATAAGCCGGACGACCATAAAAAGGGCGAAAACTGAGCCAACCCACAACCCGCTCATCTCGTTCAGTCACCCAGAGGGGATAGCGTTCAGGAGAATGACCGACAAACCAAGAGTAGCGACTTTCAACCGACACCGGCGAGACATCAGCCGTAGCCATTCGTCCCGGAATTGCAGCATTATAAATTCCCACAATAGCAGACAAATCATTGGCGCGAGCATGACGGACATTCATCAGTAGATTTCATACGAATGTGAACTCTCCCAATCCCCTACCCCAAACCACCCCAGGAACTCAACGACAGCAGCCGGCTTCAGGGGAGGCCATGGCCGTTTAGACAGCCGTTTAGACAACCGTTTAGACAATGGCCTCGGGGGAATTTGTGATCTTGTACACTAACCTTAAGACCGTAGAGCCTTAAAATGTAGCAGGTACATCCTACGTTTTGCAACATATCCTAACTAAAATCCGGCAATAGTAAAACTATCTTAAAATTTTCCGACCTTGCCGGAGATACCCGTACACTAAAGCCAATAGAGGCTGATAGACCTGTCAGCCTCCGACCTCGGGAAGCAAAACGGGAGCTTGATTCGCCAGACATCCTGACGGAACAAGATTTCCAGGGATTGCCCCGAGTTCTTGACTCCCATCGTTCACGGCACTGAATCACCAGCAACCTGTCCCAAAAAACAGTTTTAAACGGAGAAAACGTATGGTTACTCAAATCCCCTATAAAACCGACCCAGCCCATGATGTTCTGCGCTCCCAAAGTGATTTACTGCAAGCCATATTCGCCCCTAACAATGTCGCGGTAATTGGGGCAACCGAAAAAGCCAACAGTGTCGGGCGAACCTTACTCTGGAACCTGATTAGCCATCCCTTTGGCGGCACCGTTTTTCCGGTCAACCCCAAACGCAGTAGCGTCTTAGGCATTAAAGCCTATCCCGACGTGGCCTCAGTTCCGGCCCAAGTTGATTTAGCCGTCATCGCCACCCCCGCCTCAACCGTTCCCGAGGTGATTCGCCAATGTGTCGCGGCTGGAGTTCGTGGGGCGATTATCCTCTCGGCGGGCTTCAAAGAAGTGGGTGAAGCAGGCGTTGAACTCGAACGACAAATCCTAGACGCGGCCCGAGGCAAAATGCGGATTGTCGGACCGAATTGCTTAGGTGTCATGAGTCCCTTGACTGGACTCAATGCCACCTTCGCCGGTTCCATGGCCCGTCCTGGAAGTGTGGGCTTTATCAGCCAAAGTGGCGCCCTGTGTACCTCCATTTTAGACTGGAGTTTTCAAGCCAATGTGGGCTTTAGTTCCTTCGTCTCCTTAGGGTCGATGTTAGATGTCGGTTGGGGAGATCTCATCTACTATCTCGGCGATGACCCCCGTACCGAGAGTATTGTCATCTATATGGAGTCCATTGGCGATGCCCGGTCCTTCCTGTCGGCGGCCCGGGAAGTGGCCTTAAGTAAACCGATTATTGTCATCAAAGCCGGACGCACCGAGGCCGCTGCCAAGGCCGCTGCCTCTCATACGGGGGCCTTAGCGGGCAGTGATGAGGTGCTAGACGCAGCGTTCCGACGGTCGGGGGTTTTGCGCGTGTATCA
>CAZXWM010000351.1:0-4354 GCA_964644215.1 uncultured Phormidium sp. | reverse complement strand
TCCCTGTTCTGTAAATTTAATGGCGTTACTGAGCAAGTTCATCAAAACCTGTCGTAGTTTTCCTTCATCGGCTTCGATATATTGAGGAACATTAGCCTGACGCTCGATTTTGACTTTCAGTAACTTTTGGCAGGCACCTAATTCAAACATCCCTTGGAGGCTCTCAAGCAAATGGTGAAGATCCAACTGACTGAGGTTAAGTTGAATATGACCGGATTCGATTTTGGACATATCTAAAATTTCATTAATCAGTTGTAGTAAATGTTCTCCACTATTTTGGATGACACCAAGATGGTGGCGTTGATTATGATCCAGATTTCCCTGGCGCGTCATCAGTTGGGTAAAGCCTAAAATCGCATTGAGAGGCGTTCGCAGTTCATGACTCATGTTGGCCAAAAACTGACTTTTGAAACGATTAGCGTCTTCGGCGGCTCGGCGAGCGGCTTCGAGTTCGACTTGTCGTTGTTCGGCTTGGGCTAAAAGATTGGCTTGGGCGATCGCAATGCCAATCCGAGCAGCTACCGACTCGATTAGTTGAATGTCATCTTTTGTCCAATGACGGGGGCGATCGCATTGATGTAAACTGAGAATCCCATTGGCTTTCTCTTGATAGGAGGTGCGAATGCTCAATACAGATTTTAGATTTAAATCCAAGGAAAAGGTATCATTCAGTAAAGCATTATCTTGGATATCGTCACTGGCTAAGGCATTATCTCGCTCTAATAGAGTCTGCACATAAGAATTATCTTTTGCCAAATTTCCATGTTTCAAACAATCGGCATAATTACAATTTATATATTCCGAAAATTCAGGAAAGTTGGGAGTTGGTTCATCTTGGTAAATTTGCAAATAGCAGCGATTAACCTGAAATACAGAGGCAATTTCTCGAACCGCTACATTAAAAATATCGTGAATATCTAAACTTTGACGAATTTGATAGGTAATTTGATTCAGCAACTTCTCCTGCTTTAGTTTACGAGCGAGTTCGTCTTCGGCTCGTTTGCGATCGCTGACATCAGTACCAATCGATAGAAGTTCAGCATTTCCACCCACTTGAGTCAGTTGATTTACCCAACTAATATAAAATTGTTCACCACTGCGACTAATGTTTTCATTCTCATTCGATAAAAACTGATTCGGATGTTGACAAATTTGCTGAATTAGCTCCTCTAAATCCCGCCCCGATGAATCCTGTCTTGGAACAATACTTCCTAAAACCGGTTGCCCAATGAGTTCAGCAACTTTGAAACCAAAAAAATCAGCACCAAGTTGGTTTATAAATTTAATTTTACCCTGTAAATCCCAACGCAAAATAATACAATTTGCCGTTTCAACCAAAGTTCGATACTGTCGTTCACTGGCTTTTAGGGCTTTCTCCGACTGAACTCGCTCCAACTCAGCCCCCGCACGAGCGGCAAAAATTTTCAGGATTTTCTCATAGTTTTTATCGGTGGGAATAGCTTGGCTATCAATAACCGCTAAATGCCCTAAAATCTCCTGAGTAGAACTATAGAGAGGAATTCCCACATAACTGGCTGCATTAATATGTTGTAAATCGCGATCGCCCGGAAATAACTCAGCCACTTTGTTAGGATAATAACAAATATTTCCCTGCAAGACTTCAGCACAAGGAGTCCCCTCAATATCATATTCTAGCCGCTCATTCCAGGTGTCTCCTGTCCAATAGGCTAGAGAACGCAAACGAGTTTGTTGCGGATTAGCAAACTCACTGACGATCGCATAGCGAACTTGCAAGGCTTCAGCTAGATAGCGAACACAAGCATCAAAAAACGCCTGGCCGGTTTCTGAGGTCGTTCCTTCAACAATCAGTTGTAAAGCATCAGAATGGTACTTGCGATCGCTAATATCCCGCGCCACCCAAATCACCCGAGTTTTGGTCAGAGGAGAAATCTGAGCCGAAAACCAAATATTTTCCCCAGAAATGGTGAGTTCATAGTCAAAATCACGCCGTTTTTGGTCTTCTAACACCTGGCGAATTTGCTCAAGCCAAATCTCACCCGTCCCTGGCTCAAAAAACTGAGAAATCATGTGATTGACCCAATCACTGCGGTAGTCTTGAGCATCATACAAGGCACTCAGATGAGTGGGAGCAATATCAATGCCTTGAATTTGTCCAGCTTCGACTTCAATTTCTAAGACCACATCCATGATAGCCCCTAAAACCCCGCGCAGTTGCCGTTCTGAGGTGGCTAATTGTTGCGTCAGTAACTCGCGACAGTTTTGCTCAACTTCGAGTTGTAATTGAAGTTCCTCAAGCTGGGCCTGTTGTTGAGCGATAATTTCTTGGGGAGAAAGCTGTTGCATTGACAAGACTGGGAATTACCTCTGGCTTACCATAACAAATTCAAGCTAAAACCGACCTGTTTTCCTAAGATAGAGAAACAGGCCGGTAGAACATTTGGGGTAATCGTCCCCTTGGCTTAAATTTGGGCTATTTCAGGCTGTCGAGGAGGGTTTTGACGCGATCGCGCACCTCATCGCGAACCCGGTGAAAGGTCTCAATGGGCTGTCCATCGGGGTCATCGAGTTGCCAATCCTGGAAAATCTCTTGACTCACCCATTCTGGGGGTAAGTTTACACCGCAGCCACAGAGGGAAATCACCGCATCATAGTCCTCGGCGTTGAAGTCGCTAAGGGGGTCTGAGGTTTGGCCGCTGATATCAATCCCCACCTCCTGCATCACCTCAATGGCGGTCGGATGAACGCGCGAGGACTCTAAGCCGCAACTGTGAACCTCCACAACGCCTTCCCCGAAGTGACGGGTAAAGCCTTCCGCCATCTGAGAGCGGCAGGAATTGCGTTTGCAGACAAACATGACTTTTTTCATAAAACTCCTAGTTAAACGGCTTGTTTGACCTGTTTTTGTGCCTGTGCGTGAGCTTTTCGTTCGCTATGGCGGTCGGTGAGATACTCAGTGTGATCGCGCAGCAGGATGGTGAATTTGTATAACTCCTCCATCACATCGACCACGCGATCGCGGTAACTGGACTCCTTCATGGTTCCGTCCTCATGGAACTCCTGATAAGCCTTGGCCACCGAGGACTGATTGGGAATCGTAAACATCCGCATCCAGCGACCCAAAATGCGCATCGTGTTCAGGGCATTAAACGACTGAGACCCGCCACTGACTTGCATCAGGGCCAAAGTTCGCCCCTGGGTGGGACGCACCGCCCCCAAACTCAAGGGAATCCAGTCAATCTGATTTTTCAAAACTCCCGTGATGTTTCCGTGCATCTCTGGCGAGGACCAGACTTGTCCCTCAGACCATTGACTCAACTCCCGCAACTCTTGGACTTTGGGGTGAGTTTCCGGGACTTGACCCCGTACGGGCAATTCTCGGGGGTCAAAAAAGCGCACCTCGGCCCCGAAGCCTTCGATAATGCGGGCCGCTTCTTCGGCCAGGAGACGGCTATAGGAGCGTTCTCGGAGGGACCCGTAGAGAAAGAGGATTTTGGGAGGGCGATCGAAGTTTTCCATACTCTGGGCAGTGATACATTGCAACAACAGGTAAAAAGCAGACAATTGAACTAGGACAAAAAATTTCCGATATTGGCGATACCCGAAGCATATCTATTATGTCGAGAAATTATCGTCCTAACTCATCTGTCTATTTTTTCTAATTAACGGGAGATGAGTTTAGGGTTCAAGGGAATAGTTGCGAGTACAACGGGGGTCTCGCAGGGTAGCTTTGTCGAGTTCTCGGGGGAACCAACCGGCGGTTCGTTGACAGATGCGAACCAGCATCAACATCACCGGAACCTCAATGAGAACTCCGACGACGGTGGCTAAAGCGGCACCGGAGTTGAGGCCGAATAGCATTACGGCGGTGGCAATGGCCACCTCAAAGTGGTTGCTGGCCCCAATCAAGGCCGCCGGGGCCGCGTCTTCGTAGGAAAGGTTGAGTTTCAAGGCCGCCACATAAGCAATCAAGAAAATCAGGTTGGTTTGAATAAACAGCGGTACGGCAATCAGCAGGATATGCAGGGGATTGTTGACAATCAGTTCTCCTTTAAAAGCGAACAGGAGAATCAAGGTCACCAGCAAAGCAATGATAGAAATGGGGCCAAGCCGTTTCAGGAACTGATTTTCAAACCAGTCTCGGCCTTTGTTGCGTAAACTCCAGGTTCGCGTGAAATAGCCGGCGATGAGTGGCAACCCGACATAAATGAGAACCGAGAAGACAATGGTTTCCCAGGGAACCGTGAGATTGTTCGCCGCCAGCAGCCATTTGCCGAGGGGTGCGTAGAGAAACAGCATGGCCAGGGAGTTCACCGCTACCATCACTAAGGTATGGCCCTGGTTACTGTAGGAGAGATAGCCCCACATCAGGACC
>CAZXWM010000350.1:0-4372 GCA_964644215.1 uncultured Phormidium sp. | reverse complement strand
CTGTGTTGTACCCCCGGGCGAGCGTATCATGGGTCATTTCTCGGGAAACGTTCTTCCCGCAGACCGGGTTCCTGGGGGACACTCGATTTCGCATGGCTTACGGCCAATCGGGAGTCAATCCCGGTACTCTGGACGCTCTGGGGTTCTACTCGCCTGTGCAGGTCATCACGGGGGACGGTAGTGCTGTGGGGCTTCAACTCGACGCCCTCGGGAACGACGATCTTAAGCCCGAGCGGATTTCCGAGTTCGAGACCGGTGTAGACGTCGACCTCTTCGAGGGCCGTGAAGTAAGCCTCCGAGGCGCTGCGGTAATCCCCCCCGAGAAAAAACGCATCTCCGATGAGGATGGCCCCATCGACTTGACTGCCTTGAACGGCGAGACTGTCTGAGCCTAAACCCCCTCCGAGGATGGGGTTGTCGGCGGTACTGTCGCTACCAACGGCGACTTGGTCATCGTCTTGTCCGCCGTAGAGGCTATCGGGACGTTCGATACTGAGGGAGAGGAGACTATCGAGGCCGGTGTTGCCGAAGAGGAAGTTGTTGCCTTCGGGTCCGCCGGTGATGTTGTCATTGCCGCCACGGCCGGCTATGGTGTCGCCGCCAACGACTCCAACGAGGGTATCGCTGCCGCCACCGCCGACGAGGATGTTTTCGCCACCTTCGGAGATGAGGATATTGTCGCCATCGTCGGGGCTATCTTCCATGTCGCTGCCGCCAAAGAGGGTGGCACCGCTTTCTCGGGAGATGAGGTAGTCGTTACCGGGGTTGCCAAACATCAAACCCTGGCCGTTTTCGTTGACCAGGGTATCGTCGCCGGGGTCGCCGAAGGCAATGTCACCGAGGCCACGGCTGCGGATGTAGTCGTCCCCGGCGTTACCGAAGAGGGTGCTACTGGGTTCGTTGGCATTGAGGACGCCGAGGATGGTGTCATCGCCTTCTAGTCCGTCAATTACACCAACGGTAGTTCCTTCGAGGAGGTTATCACCTTCGTCCCCAAGGAGAAGGTTGTCGGGATTTTCTAGAATTGTAGTCACAAGGTTTAATCCTTATTGAAGAATGTGTGGATGGACGGCCCTGCAAGGACTAAAGGAAGTTTAGACTCATGCTTGCACCACCCAAGATCCCATTAATGTGTTATGAGGACTGGGGAGGGCCTTATCATCCAGTCGTTTTTTCCGGAAAAAGAGTTCCCAAACCGAATATATATCGGCCAATATCCTTTAAGAGGGCAACCACAAGGGATTGCCCCTACCAGAGGGCAACCACAAGGGATTGCCCCTGCGGTTATTCGATTTCAATTTCAAAGGGCAGGCGCATATATAGGCCTCGGGGATCGTTGTACGTGGAGATGTCGTTGAGTTGGGTTTCCATTTGCTGACGGAAACTCTCTAGGGGTTCGGGTAAGGCGACTTGAGTTGAAGAGCCAAAAAGCTCTTCTAGGAAGCGTTCAGCGAAGGGTCTGACTCGGGGATATTCTTGAATCGTCCATTCTTCACCCAAGTCGGCGGCTTCGGCGGCGACTTCGATCGCCATCTGTAAGCCCCCAACGCGATCGACTAAACCCACACGCTCGGCAGCGACACCAGACCAAATTCGACCTTGGGAGACGTCCTCAACTTCATCCATGGATAGGTCGCGCCAGTTGGAGACTTCGGTCGTAAAACGTTGGTAAATTTGGTTGACAAATCGTTCTTTAAGTGCTAATTCTTCTGGGGTTTTGGCACGAGAAATGGTTTGAGTATTCGCCAAGGGAGAGGTTTGCACCACATCCCAACTGAGACCGACATTTTCACTGAGATCCTCGATGTTAAAGAAGAGGCCAAACACGCCAATTGAGCCGGTAATGGTGTTAGGTTGAGCGATAATTTCATTGGCGGCCATGGAAATCCAATAGCCTCCTGAGGCGGCGACGTTGCCCATGGAGACAATCACTGGCTTTTCTTCTCGCAGCAGTTCGAGTTCTTCTTTGATGACGTCTGAGGCGATCGCACTCCCGCCAGGACTATTGACTCGCAACACGACGGCCTGGACATCATCGTTCACCCGTAAGTCTCGTAGTTTTTTGGCAAAGCGATCGCCCCCAATTTGACGAATTTCTCCCTCACCATCGACGATAGGCCCCTCCGCATACACCAGGGCAATTTGGCGATCGCTCCCCGGCGCACCCCGTCGCATTTGAGTGGGATTGAGATGTTCAATATAGGTGGCTAACGTCACCCCTTCCAAGGACGTATCGTCCTCGTCAAGGTTACTGAGTTCCCGCAAGCGATCGCGAATCTCGGTATCTTGGGCAATGCGATCGACAAATCCCTGACTGGCCGCCTCATCTGGCAACAAAACCCCTTGAGTATTAGCAATGGTTTCAAACTCCTGGGGACTTAAAGGACGATGTTCACTCACCGTCTCGACAATCTCAGACCATAAATCCGTCAGATAGGCCTGGAGTTGTTCTTGATTTTCATCACTATAGTCACTACGAACAAAGGTTTCCCCGGCTGATTTGTAATCCCCCCGGCGTACCACCTGAATCCCAACTCCCAATTGGTCTAAGGTTCCTGAGATGAAAGGGGTTTCAGCACTTAAGCCATTAAACACCGCTGCCCCCAAAGGAGCCATAGACAGTTCCGTGGCCACAGAGGCCAGATAGTATTCCCGTTGATTCCAATCGCGATCGTGGGCAATAATCGGCTTACCGGTTTCCCGAAATTGCGCTAACGCCTCTCGCACCTCCCGCAAGTTGGGGTAATTAGTCGGCATATCCCCCGAACGCCCTTTAAGATAGACGGCAACAATGCGATCGTCGTTGCTGGCTTGTTCTAAGGCCTCGACGACATCCAACAGGGCTAAACTTTTTTGTTGGCTCGCTCCCTCTAAGGCTTGTTGCAAGGCTTGGCCGGGGGTAGCTAGGGCGCGGCTATCTTGGATATTCAAGTCCAAATCTAACACCAGAATTGAGTCTTCCTCCACTTCGGGGCCGCGAGGGGCTTGCAAGGAGGCGGTAATGATGAGAATGGCTAACCCTCCAACGCCAATGACAGAAAAGAGAATCAGTCCAGCGACTGTTGCAACAACATTTTTGAGGAAATCACGCATGACGTTGGCGGTCAGAGTAAAGTGCTGTCCTTATTTTAGGCTGTCCAAGCTGTTACTGCGCTGTAAATCCGCTATAGTGCGGTTGCCGGTGCAAAATAAGGCGGTGGCCAGTTCGCTGTTGAGTAAGTCCACCAGTTGATTTAAGGTTTCGGGAGAGTCGGCGGCGGCTTTGAGAAAAGGGGTCGCTAGTCCTGCTAAGTTAGCCCCCAGGGCCAAGGTTTTGGCGACATCTAAGCCGTTGCGTAAGCCCCCTGAGGCAATCAGGGGAATGTCAGGAGATTGCGATCGCACCTGCACGAGACAATCCGCTGTGGGAATGCCCCAATCGGAAAACAAGGCTCCTAAACGACGTTGACGGATATCTTGAGCCCGTTTCCCTTCCACATTAGCCCAGGAGGTTCCCCCGGCACCGGCCACGTCAATGGCCTGAACCCCAACCTCAATCAAGCGTCGCGCCATTTCCCCGGAAATGCCATTGCCCACTTCTTTGGCAATCACCGGGACGGGAATTAAGTAGCATAATCTCTCTATTTTGTCAAGTAATCCCTTGAAGTTTTGGTCTCCGCGACTTTGTACGGCTTCCTGGAGGGGGTTAATATGCAGAATCAGGGCATCGGCTTCGAGCATGGCGATCGCCCGCTGACATTGCTCAACCCCATAGCCATAGTTCAACTGCACCGCCCCAAGATTAGCAAACAGGAGAATATCGGGGGCCTGCGATCGCACATCAAAGGTATGACTGAGATCGGGATTTTCTACAGCAACTCGTTGCGATCCCACTCCCATCGCCAATCCTTGAGCCTGGGCGACTTCTGCCAAGCGTTGATTGATCAGTTTAGCCCGTTCGGTCCCCCCCGTCATCGAGGAAATCAGGAATGGCGCACGCAGGGACTTTCCTAAAAACGAGGTACTTACGTCAATCTCCGCTAAATCTAGTTCCGGTAGACAGCAATGACGGAAGCGATAGTGTTCTAACCCAGTACGAGTCTCCCGAAAGTTGACATCCTCCTCCAGACAAATCCGAAGGTGATCGGCTTTTCGGCTTTGGGTTTGTTCAGACTCTGTGGGATTGACAGTCATTGCGATCGCAATTGAGTAACAAAAGGGGTCTAAATTAGGATAACGTATAGATTTGTAACCTCAACCTCTTTTTAGAATTGCATCATAGCCGATGATTATCATTGACGAAAAAAGCATTGTTAAGGAATATTTCAATACCACGGGTTTTGACCGCTGGCGACGAATTTATGGTAAGGACGAGGTCAATAAAGTCCAACTG
>CAZXWM010000349.1:0-4375 GCA_964644215.1 uncultured Phormidium sp. | reverse complement strand
GAAACAGGCGCAGATAGGCTTCGAGTTGGGGTGGGACGACTTCGGGGAGGTCGGGAAAGTTACCGGGGCGGGTATCGAGGACGACGCGATCGCCTTTGTGCCAGTAGCGATCGCCCCACACTTCACCTAGGTCAAGGTCATCCCAATCCTGACTGAGTTGGCTATCGTCGGGATCGCGCAGTACCGTCGCCCACAGGTAACGTTTGGGCAGCGGGGTTCGACAAACTTGGCAAAACTCATGGCGTTCGTCATTGACAGCCTGACAGGTGGGATTGGGGCAGTACAACTTTGCCAAGTTTTCTTCCATGAGGCTTGTTTCAGGGCAAATAGTTCGGCGGCGGCGTTCATCGCCGCTCCATTATTGTAGCTCTCTCCTGGTAATGGGCTAGTTCCCAAAACTGGATTTTCACAGCTACTCCCATCCTACCGCTGTTGGGGGTCTCACCCATCAGGGTTTTTTCAGGGGCTTAGGAGGGTCAAGGGACGACCGGCTCGGGTATTGAACAGTTTAGGCGGCTCCCGGATTTTTGTCACAATTTGTAACAGAAAAAGTGGAACAATAGCCCCGATTGAGCTGTCTCGGTTGATGGCTGGTTAAGGGTTGAGTCAACTCAGGTCGGGTCTTTGGCTGTCCCTCGCAGCTTGAATCAATGGCTCAAAGGCATTGGGGCGCTGGGGCGATCGCTCGGGGAATGGACAGGCTAGGATGGTATGGATTGCTCGGTCTTGATTGCTGATGCGATCGCTCCCTGACTTGATTCCCAACTCCGTTGTCGATGCACTCCTTGCGGGTTAAGAACTGTTATGCATTATTCCTCTTTGTCTGTTTCTCCCTCTCGCCTCGTTGTTTTTGATGCTGGAGTTGACTCGGTTCAGTCTCTGGTGGCTGGGGTGCGCTCTGGGGTGGAGGTCTTGGTTTTGGCGGGCGATGGCGATGGCTTGGGACAGGTGACGGAGGCGATCGCCACTCGACCGGGGTTGCAAGAACTCCATCTTATCGCCCATGGTTGTCCCGGTTCTCTGAGGCTAGGGGACAGTCATCTAAGTTTGCAGACGCTGAGAGAGAATCCCTCGATTGTACAGGCTTGGGGTGAGGGGAAAGATGACTGGGCGATCGCCCTCTACGGCTGTCAGGTGGCGGCTGGGGATGCGGGAGCGGAGTTTATCGAAAGATTACATCACTTGACAGGGGCGACGATTTCTGCATCAACTCAGGTGGTGGGTCATGCCGATTTAGGTGGTACTTGGGAGTTGGACATCCAGCAAGGTCTCGGCCCGGTTCCTGGGGTTGTGATTGATCAGTCGGTACGGCGATCGGTTGTGGGAGTATTTCCAACCTTTCAAGTTGCCGCCGACACCCTTTTAACAGAAGACCTTGCATCCCCAAACCTTGTTTTACCGTTACCCAACACGAGTGACTTGGGAGCTGCTATCAATTTAAATCCCACAGCTCAAACATTCTCTTATAACCCTAGAAATGTCAGTGGCTCAGATCCAGATATTTTTAGAAAGCTTGCTGAAGGTGACACTGAAAATGACAAATTCACCTATCAGTTTGTGAATGGCAGTTTACAGACAGAAGAAATTAACATTGAAGTCATAGGAGTCAATGACGCACCCGTTGCCTCGAATTTCTCCGTAGGTGTTGGCGATCCACCCCTTCTCAAAACAGAAACGTTTGAAGTTGACGACACATCAAACAGTAAGTCATTGCGTCAAAACGCAACAGATATTGACAACGATGACGATGACCTCGTTTTCAGCGGAGCTGACACCAGTTCTCGGGGAGCAACGGTCACGATTGATGCCGATGGAACCTATACCTATGATCCCACCGGAGTTGATGAAATTCAACAAATTCCCGATGGGGAGACCATTACCGATACCTTTCAATACACCGTAGAAGATCCCGGTGAACTGACTGACAGTGGAACCGTTACCGTGCAAATTCGCGGTGAAAATACACCTGTCGTCGCCAACAACGATCCTGGCGAAGACGAAGAAATTAAAGTCCGGCCAGGAGAGTCCGTCAGCATCCCCGTATTGGAGAATGATAACAACATCGAAGGTGGGCCGATTACCATTCTTGATTTTGGTGATAGTACCGAGAACGGAGGTAGTATTAGCCGCAACGGTGACTCACTGGTCTATCGTGCCCCGAGTGACTTTATTGGGGAAGATACCTTTGACTATGTTGCAGCCAATCTAGGGGGAAGTGACAGCGCCACAGTCACAGTTACCGTCAACAGCAAGCCCAACGCCTCTGATGTCACCGCCTCTAGTCAATCTGCGGCCCAACCGATTCGTATTGCCGTCCTAGACAATGATAGCGACCCCGACGAACCGTTTGGGGATACGATTAGCGTCAAAAGTACCGATGACACCCCCCGACGGGGTGGCCGTCTCAGTATCCTCAGCACCGGGGAAATTCTCTACACTGCTCCCGATGGCTATAACGGCCCCAACCGCTTCCAATACACCATCGAAGATAGTCTCGGAGCCACCGATACCGCGACGGTTATTATCAACCCACCCCAGGCTCAAGATGACGCCTCCCGCACTCGCCCTGATGAAGCACTGCGGATTCCGGTTCTCGACAATGATGAAGTTTTTAGTAATGTGTCCATCGTTGCGTTTGAGACGGAAGGACTCAATGAAGGCTCCATTACTCGGGATGGCGATCAACTCGTCTATGTAGCCGAACCCGGATTTGAAGGCTTTGACTTTTTTGATTACACCATTGAAGACATCGACGGCAATCAATCCACCGCAACCGTTGAAGTCTTAGTCTCTCCAGATGTGCGCACTCCCGAAGAAGAGAACCCAACACCGCCGGACAATCCTTTCGGCAACCTGGGGAGTACCCTGCGCATTCCCCCGGTTCCCGATCGCAACCCCAATCCTACGGTCGATCGCCAAGAAGTTCCCGCCGATAGTGAAGACTTTGTTCTCATCGGTGATGCCAATGCCAATACGCTTGTTGCCCGAGATGGCGTCAATAATGCTCTGGCGGGTTTAGAAGGCAATGACAATATTTTGGGGGGAACGGGGAATGACACCCTCTTTGGCAACAAAGGAAATGACTTTATCAGTCCCTCTGGGGGCAACAATGTTATTTTTGCTGGCGCGGGTGAGGATTATATTGAAGCCGGCCCCGGTAATGACACCATTCATGGCGATCGTGGCAATGACCTGATTAAAGGCAGTTCCGCTGATGATTTAATCTTCGGAGACTCCGGCGTGAACCGCATTGATGGGGGGTCAGGCAATGACACGATTATTGGTGGTGTTGACCCCGACATTATTACAGGGAATGCGGGGAACGATATCATCGCCGGTGGCGGTGGAGATGACCGCATCCAAGGGGGAGATGGGAATGATTTAGTCTTTGGAAATCAGGGCAATGATGTGCTTGATGCGAGTCGGGGCAATGACACCCTCTACGGTGGACAGGGCAATGACACCCTCTATGGAAGTGCCGGGACCAACCGCCTCAAAGGAGATTTAGGCAATGATATCCTCTTTAGTGGGAGTGGTGCTGATTCCTTTGTCTTAGAAGTGCCTGATGATGGTTCAGTCGATCTGATTCTCAACTTCAACTCTCAACAGGGCGATAAACTTGTGGTTCAGGGTGGCTTTAATGCCTCGGATATTATTGTTCAACCGAGTGGCGGCAATACTCTGATTCGCATTGCTAACACGGATATCACTTTGGCTGTCTTGCAAAGCACGCCTTTTGATGCGATCGGTCCTGAAGATTTTGTCTTTGAGTGATGTCTAGGGGGGAAAAGGTTAATATCCTATCATTACCGATTTTCTCTCCAACTTGCTTCGGGAACTATGCCCAAAAACTATCCGCTCTCACTTGTGAGTACGAAAAACGCACAAAAAAGTAAGAGCGGTCTAGCGGATCTTCAAATTGGAACCTGACTGCCGGAAGGAACTCTAAGTTCGTTTGTCTTCCAAAGCACAATACAGTACCCAAAGGGCAAGCGATTGCTTAGAGAACAGCCCCGGCACACAGCCGGCAAAGTCCAATTTGGAGACCCTTGCAACTACTACTATCTTGCATGGACATCACCTCCAAATCGCGAAACAACTTGAGAACACAAGGTTCTCACTGATGTTAGGATAACACAGGTTTTTAAAAGATGGGGGACAATTGCGAATTGATCATGAACAATGATCACAGGACTGTTAGATGATTGAGTTCCCTGGCTTGGCTGAGAGCCTAGATGCAAAAAATCCCCCCGCAAGTTTCCTTGTGGGGGGAAAGGGTCAAAGGACTTGACCCTGAGAAACAATGGCTAAACCTAGAGAGCGTTACCGCGAGGTAGAACTTCCTCGGGGAACTCAAAGTTTTGGTGAGGTTGGT